>JANYFI010000003.1 GCA_025362765.1 Ferruginibacter sp.
GCCCAGGCCCGCCTGGGAGTAGACCGCAATATTTTTTAGACTATTTTTTTCGTCTGCTCCAACATATTGTCCTATCAGCATCGGGAAACCGGCACCGCATTCTTCAGCCACAAACTGCAGCATTTCTTTATTGTCTTTTAGTGCGTCTATCTTTTGCAGCAATGGTTTAATTGGTTCGTAACCTAATTTTTCTATTTTGGCAGAATCCATACTGGCAGCGTAAAGGCCGCCTACCTGTTGCTCTATACTGCCGGGTTTGCCGGTGGTAGCAGCAGTTGCTTCCAATATGGTTTTAATGCGGCCCTTGATAATTTTTTGCATGTCCAACCCGGCACTGGCGCCAGATTCAGTTGGCAGAATAGTAGCTGTATCTATCCATTTGCCGTTGGCATACATAAAGAAATCATCGCCGGGTTTAATGGCGGAATCGATATTTTGTACCGATAATCCTCTTGACTGCGCCGTAGTTTGCGGCGTATTTTGGCAGCCAAAAAATGGAAGCGCCGAAAATGAAATCAGCAACAATGCTGATGAATACTTTGTCATAACAAATATTTATATGAAGTGAAATACTGATTGTACAAGATAAACATTTTAAAGAAAGCCGGCATTTTTAACTTGCCTGTTGTATGTAGTAAATTGATTATTGGCAAAATGCGGGGCTAACCGGTGAGGAGATGGAGATTTTAACCAGTTAAAGCATGGAATGCAGAAAGGTATTTATCAATGTATAGTTGCTTTGTCTTTGACTTGTATTGCATTACAAATCTGGGATGTTCCAAGGCAATGATGTTGTTGAAAAAGCCATGTTTGTCATTTAGCTGCCATAAAAATTTTTCGTTTTTTCCCTTGCCAAAACAAATGCAGGTATCAGTTTCAACACCAAAGCTGATTTGTTTTTTTATACTACCAATGATAAAATCGGATACCGCATGGGTAAGTTCTTTGCTATCGTAATAATTATAGTTGATTTCTTTACCTGCGGGTGTGGTAGCGGTAAAGCCCAGGGGACAAATGGAATTGATATAAAATTTTTTGTAAAAACTGGCAGCCCCGCCGTATGCATCAATTACTTCGTATACAAATACTGATGATGGTTCGTGCGTTTCTTTTCCCTCATACTTCAGGTGGCACTTTTCAACCAGTCTTTTTGAATCGGTAAAGGGAATGCCTGTCACTCCGCCTCCAAACCTGCCAGGATTGATGACTAAAATTAAATGACGGCAATGGGTATCGTTGTAATATTTTTTATAAAACGCAGATGACAATGGCAGCACGTTTTTGTTTTCTTTAAAAGGGTTCATCATGCTGATGCCGGGCGGCAATTCGCCCGTGAATGCTACCGTTTTATTAAATGCGATTACTTTGTCTGCAAATAATTTCATGTTGTTTTATTTCACACAAAGGGATCAAAGCATACAAAGAACGCAAAGTCTTTTTATTTTCCGGCTTTGGCTTCGGTGCATTCGTTGTGTGAAATTGAAGATAAGCCAAAACGAAAAAATCTGTGTGGTTTTGTGTCTGAAAAAAATACAAATCACTCAAATATTTTTTCGTAGTGTACTTTGTATTCGTTGTGTGAAACAGAAGGGATGGCTAAATACAAAGAGGCAGCAATAAGTGTCGCTGCCTCAATTGTTTTTAGTTGTGCTGCTTAGTTAATCACGATGTCACGTTTTTCGGCCTCCTTTCCTGGAATAAGTGGCAGGCTTACCTGCAGCACTCCATCCAGGTACTTAGCGGTAATGTTGGATACATCAACAGACTCATCCAGGTCGAAGGTTCTTTCAAAATCTCCCCGGCTGTATTCTCTTAAAATCCAGTCTGGCCGGGCAAAACCCTCTGGTGGAAGATAAGAAACCGTAAGGGTTGCCCCCTTTACATCCAGGTGAAAATGTTCTTTGATGCGGCCGGGCGCAAACACCAGCATTTCGTAACTGCTGTCTGTTTTGAAAATGTTTACGGAGGCCCTTTGCATTGATCGGATCAGCATACCGCCTCTGTGGCGGTTGCTTCCATAATTGTTGCCCTTTGCGGCGCATGACTCGTTGTGGTGCATGTTGTTGAATTTAGGAATTAACAATATTGTTATACCCATTTAGACGAATGACGCAGCGAAATATTTTAAATTAATTGAATCAACTAAGCAACTATTTTATTTAGCTTTATTTTTAGTCACCAGTTTAATTTGGCAAAAGCAGGCAATCATTATCTTACTTATCCCCCGTCCTGAAGGACGGGGGAATTCAGGAGAGATTAATTTAAGGGGAAAGCTAAACACTTCAGATACTACGACGTCCTAATTAGCAGTTATTTTTTAACAGCACCTGAAAAATTTTCGGAAAGAGAAGCTGCTACAGTTTTATCGGACATTTCGAATCAGCGGGCTAAGTTGCCATAAAAAACTGAATAGGAATGGTGCGACGCCAATGTCGCTGCCATGAAAATGGATGCTGGCTAAAAAAAATATTTTATGACCGTTTATGATAATTGAATATGGCCCAGCTGTTAAAAAATACGGCCAGTCCAAATACGGATAACAGCTGATATTTTATGTCTGCAAAGCCACTGCCTTTCAACACAATCATCCGCATTACTTCAATAAAATAAGCCACCGGGTTTACTTTGGTGATCCATTTCGCCCATTCCGGCATACTGTCGATGGAAGTATATAATCCACCCAGCAACATGAACACCATCATTACAAAGAAGCCTACAAAGGTAGCCTGCGTCTGGGTTTCAGCATAGGTTGATATCAGTAAACCGATACCCAATAACGCCAGCAGAAAAACCATGGCGAACAAATAAATCAAGCCAATATTGCCAATGGGAATAATTTGATAAAAAAGCCGGGAGATTAATAAGCCGATGGTGAGTGTGACTAAACCCATTATCCAAAAGGGGATAAGCTTTCCTAAAATAAAAGTTGTTTTGCTGATAGGGCTTACATTGACTTGTTCTATGGTGCCGCTTTCTTTTTCCTGCACGATATTTAAAGAAGTAAGAAAGGTGCCGATCATTGTGAGTAATGTTACTAAAATGCCGGGCACCATAAAGTCTTTATAATTCATCGTGGGATTGTACCAGTTGGACGAAGTGATTTCGATGGTGGGGATAGCATTGAATACGGGCATTGTCATCCATTCCATGCGGATTTCCTGGTTAAAATCGCGGATGATGTTGGCTGCGTATGCGCTGCCCAGGTTAGCTTTGGCTCCATTTACGGCATTTACCGCCAGCAGCATACTGCTTTTGTTTTCTGTTACCAGGTCTTTCTCAAATCCCTGCGGTATTTCAATGATGAGGTCGGCTTTATCCGATTCAATGGCTGTAATGGCCTTGTTGTAAGAAGGCGAATAATCAGTTAGAATAAAGTAGCCGGAAGCAGTAATTTTTGATATAAACTTTTGTGAGTAGGAAGAATGATCGTGGTCCACCACGCTGAGTAAAACATTTTTTACTTCGTAGTTGGCGGCGAAGGGAAAAATTAATAATTGTATGATGGGCATAATCAAGACAGAGCGCAGGATGGCAGGATTTCGAAACACCTGCCTGAATTCTTTTTCCAGTAAAAAAGATAATTGTTTCATGCAAGCCTGATTTTAAATTTGGATAAGCTGATGGACAGGAAGAACAACGCCATACCAAACAAAATCAGCGTTTCTTTCCATATCATTTTAAAGCCCAGGCCCTTTATCATTACGTCTTTTACTATAATAAAAAACCATTTGGAGGGCACCAGGTTCGATATGAGCTGCAATGGTTTTGGCATACTTTCAATAGGAAACATAAAGCCACCCAGTAACAACGTAGGCAACATCAAACCCAGCAGGGATATCATTTGTGCCGTTTGTTGAGAAGTGGTTACATTGGAAATCATTAACCCCAGCGAAACAGCGGTGGCGATAAACAACAGGGCTTCACCCATTAACAATAACAGGCTTCCGTTGATGGGTACTTCCAGCAAAGTAACGCTTACAATTAAAATAGTAGACACATTCACCAGTGATAAAAACATGTAAGGAATGGCCTTGCTTAAAATAAACAGCAGTGGCCTTAGGGGTGAAACCAATAGTACTTCCATGGTGTTGATTTCTTTTTCACGTACAATGGAAACCGAGGTCATCATCGCTGAAATGATAATCAATATCATGGCCATTACTCCGGGTACAAAAGTGTAAGCACCTTTCAATTGCGGATTATACAGCATGCGGATTTGGGGAACAATCTGGTAGGGAACAGGCGTTTGCTCAGTTAAATCATTTTGATAATCGCGGATGATACCGGTGGCATAATTGGTTACGGTGGTGGCAGTATTGGGATCAGTAGCATCGGCGATTAATTGTACCTGTGCATGATTGCCGTGCAGTAAATTTTCACGGAAGCCGGGCTGAAAAACTACTGCCAGCCTTATTTTTCCGGTTTTGAAAGCATTTTCAACATCGGCCTGCGTGTGTAAATATTTTGCCACGCTAAAATAGCGGCTCGCATCCAGCCGGTGAATGATATCAGTGGTGGCAATATCTTTGGAGTTATCGAGGATGGCAATATCAGAATCTTTAATTTCATTGGTGAGCGCAAAGCCAAATAAAATGATTTGCACAATTGGCATCAAAATAATTATCATTAACGATTTCCGGTCACGAAAAATGTGGTAGAATTCCTTTTGCACAAATATGATAAACTGTTTCATTTTCTTTCAGTATTTTAGTATTCGTCAACATCTCTTTAGTGATCAGTTATCACTCCTTTTTGCACCTCTTGCCAACTGTAAAAACACTTCATCCATTGAATGGGCCGCATATGTTTTCTTTAAATCGCCTGGCGTACCTAGCGCTTCAATTTTCCCGTCTACCATAATTGATACCCGGTTACAGTATTCAGCTTCATCCATGTAATGCGTAGTTACAAAAATGGTAATGCCTCTTTCCGCCGCCTGGTAAATAAGGTTCCAGAATTCGCGGCGGGTGATGGGGTCTACACCGCCTGTTGGTTCATCTAAAAAAACAACTTTGGGTTCATGAAAAATGG
>JANYFI010000007.1 GCA_025362765.1 Ferruginibacter sp.
TTAATACGCTGATTACTCACTGAAATTGGAATGATCATTTTCAATGCTGGATCATGAATCTTGAGAAGTTTGAATTTAAAATCGCTGTAAGAAAAAATTCCAAGCCCTTTGTTTCTGTTTTCTCCAAACCACAGAATGTCTTTAGGAATACATGTGGGGAAATTAAATTTTAATTTATCTGGATGTTCGCATTCAGGAACAATTAAAATATCTGGCTTGTATGCAAGAATGAATTCAGCTTTTTTTCTGAAAGCCATGTTACAATTCCAGGTGATGATTTTCATTGCGAAAGAATTTCAATTGTTAGCGATGCAATAAAAAAAACAGGGAGTTATTGTGACAATAACTCCCTGTTTCAGCAAATACATAAGCGTTGTAAACTAAAGACTCCAGCCTTCCCTGTAAGTACGTTTTACAAACTGGTTGGCTTCGTCAAAATTCGTAATCTTCATATTCGGACCATCCCAAAGCAGTTTGATAAAACGTCCGGGATAATCAAAATCATCACTACCTTTTGGCTTGCGGATATCATAACTGCGAATGGCCAGGTTACCCATCAATACGCTTTCTGTAAGTGGACCGGCAATGTCAAACTGCGAGCTCAGGTTCTTTGCCTTTTCACTGCCATAACCGGCAATAGCGGCTTCCACCCATGCGGCATAGTGACCATCTTCTCCGCCATTTACACGGGCTACTGTTTGTGGCACTTTCACTTCTTTGGTTCTTGAAGTTGGCAACAGTTGCGGATTAACACCATAGGTGCCCGCCATCATTTTTCCTTTTGTACCCAGGAAAATAACGCCATTGCCACCATCGCCCATTTCTTCGTTGGCACCCAGTTCTTCGGGTCTTGAGGGTTGGATACCTCCATCCATCCAATGCAATTCTACATCGGGCTTGCCATTTTGGCCTTTAAACCGCAACGTGATGTGCGACGCAATCGGGCCACTTTCAGGATAGTATGCTTTGTTCCAGTTTTCAATATATTTTGTTGCCACGCTACATTCTGCACTAGTTGGATATCCCAGACCCATTACCGCAAATGCAGGCGCCATAATGTGGCAGGCCATATCGCCCAATGCACCGGTTCCATAATCCCACCAGCCACGCCAGTTAAAGGGCAGTATGCCTTCAAAATATTCTTTCTTCGGCGCTGTACCCAGCCATAAATCAAAATCAAGTCCTGCAGGAACGGGTGAAGTTGTACCTGGTCTGCCCACACCCTGCGGCCAGATAGGCCGGTCTGTATAACAATAGATAGTATGCACATCACCAATGGTACCTGCATTGTACCAATCCTGCAACTGTCTTACGCCGTCTCCTGACGATCCCTGGTTGCCCATTTGAGTTACTACTTTATATTTGTGCGCTGCTTCTGTAAGCATACGGGCTTCGTAAATGTCATGCGTCATGGGCTTTTGCACATATACATGTTTGTGCAATTGCATGGCTGCCATAGCCGCTACACCATGCTGGTGATCGGGTATGGAAACAGACACAGCGTCAATTGATTTTCCTTCCTTCGCCAACATTTCGCGAAAGTCTTTATAATATTTTGCTTTAGGGAAATTCTTGCGTGTTTCTACCGCCTGGCGGTCATCTACATCGCATAAAAAACCAATCTCGGCTTTGCCGCTTTTAAAAAAGTTTGCGATATCACTTTTCCCCTTACCACCGGCTCCAATACCAGCCACTACCAACTTATCGCTGGGAGCAACAAAACCACGGCCCAGTACATGGCGTGGCACAATAAAAAATCCGGCAGCAGTCAACGCAGAATTGCGGATAAACTTACGCCGGGAATCCTGTACAACATTTTTCTTTTTCATGATTGTTTATATGTTTAAGATGTAAATTACGCCGCGTTAAAAAATAAAATTACAATTTAACTGAACTATTTCATTTTATTCTACCACTCATACTTTTTGGTGTATAATACCTTCATCTCCCTACCAAAAAACGGTGTACAACGCTATTAGTATTCCACTAATAATAATTGACCCTACGGCAAATCCTGTTGTTATTTTGAACATAGCATTATCAACTTCAATTACGTGCACTCCTTCTTTCTTTGGTTTGGCGAGGCTCATTACAATCATTAATACTGTAATAGCTACAAAAGTAATTACCATCCTGTTTAAAAAAGCGATTTCGGAAAAACCACCGTTGGTCCAAACGGGTAAAAATTTCAGTACTGTTGAAAGAGGAATGGTTAATACTGCGCCGCCAAGTGCGGCTGAAGCGGTGGCCCGTTTCCAAAAAAGCCCCAATAAGAAAATTGCCAGCACACCCGGCGATACAAAGCCCACATATTCCTGTATAAACTGGTAAGCCTGGTCGAGCGATTTTAAAGCAGGTGCAACAAGCCCTGCGATTACCATCGCTATCAGCACCGCCCACCTTCCAACCGATACCATTTTTTTTTCGGAAGCTTCCTTGTTAAAATATTTTTTATAAATATCAAGCGAAAAAATAGTGGAAATACTATTTGCCTTACCAGCTAGTGATGCGACAACAGCTGCGGTTAATGCTGCAAATGCAATTCCTTTTAAACCCTGTGGCAATAAATTCATTAAAGTAGGATAAGCATGATCTGGTTTGAGAACACCCCCAGCATCTGCCATTTCCTGTTGAAACAGGCCTTTATTATGTAATACATACATAACTATGCCAGGCAACACCGCAATCACCGGCACCAGCAATTTCAAAAAAGCAGCAAACAAAATTCCTTTCCTAGCCGTCTTCAAATCCGCACCGAGTGCACGTTGTACAATATATTGATTGCATCCCCAATAAGCCAGATTATTTACCAGCATACCGCCAAACAAAACAGACAGGCCAGGCAGTTCCATATAATAGGGATTAGACTTATCGAATATCATGTGAAAATGTTCGGGCGCTTCTTTACGTAAAATAGAGAGCCCTTTAAAAATATTTTTGCCATAGCCATATTCTGCCGACAATAAAGTCAGGGCGAGATAAGTGGTAACCAATCCACCCAAAATTAACACCACCACCTGCACCACATCAGTGTATCCAATCACTTTCATGCCGCCCAGTGTTACTACCAGCGAAAAAATTACGAGGCAAATAACACTCCATTCAAAACTAACGGGGGATATTGACGAAATTGCCAATGCCCCGAGGTAAATAATAGAAGTAAGATTTACAAACACATACACCAATAACCAAAATACTGCCATGATGGTGCTTACCGTATCATTATACCGCATGGATAAAAACTGCGGCATGGTAAAAATCTTATTTTTCAGGTATACAGGAATTACAAAAATGGCCACAATAATCAATACTGCCGCCGCCATCCATTCATAACTTGAAATGGCCAACCCCAAAGCAAAGCCTGACCCAGACATGCCGATAAAATGTTCTGCAGAAATATTGGAGGCGATGATGGAGGCACCAATCGCCCACCAGGTGAGTGAGCCTTCGGCCAAAAAAAAATCTCTTGAACTGGCTGTGGATGATTTCTTTTTATGGTAGATATAATATCCGTAAGTGGAAACAGAAATAAAGTATACAAAGAATACAATATAGTCGAGTGTATGCAATTGATTCATCAGCAGGCATTAAATTTATTGAGCAGTCAAGATAAGTAAAAATCGCAGGTTATATACAATCGATTGCCGGAAGACTGTAATAAATTAATAAGCTGCCACCATTGCGGATGTCAATAGTGGCAGCTTATGCTGCTGGGAACCTTACTGTTTGAGGCTGGTGCATAAAAATGACAATTGATATTAGACTTAAAACGGGACTTAAAACAACTTCTATTTCAACTAAAATTTTAAATTGGCGGGCAGGTATTTTTTTACCAACGCCTCATAGTAAGGCTTTAATTCACTCCAATTAGGCGGGGTTGGGTTTTTAGAATATAAATCATAGGGGTTAAATAAATTTACCCATTTAAACATTTCATGGTCATGCCCGCTCATTAAATGATCATACGCATGTTCCTTGTGCTGTGAATAAAAAGAATGATACCGCAACATATATAAACCTGATTCCGGCAGGTAATCTTTCATCATGTGGTAAACATATTCATCATGCCCCCAGGAAAGCTGCACATTGTCTAATCCGCAGTTAGGACTATACACACCATACTTTGTGTTATAACGTTCGTCGTCAAAATCAGGACTATTTTTAAAATATTCGGGATATACTATTTTATCAGAAAAGGCGCAACCTACGGGAAAGGTATCTCCTACCACGGCCCACTGCGCTTCACCAAACAAACACAACACTTTGCCCATATCGTGCAACAACCCTGTTAATACCATCCAATCAGGATGACCATCGCGACGGATAGCTTCTGAGGTTTGCAGCAGATGTTGAAACTGATCAAGATCGGTATCAGGATCTGAATCATCTACCAGTTGATTTAAAAATTGGAAAGCATCCCAAACGGGCATTTCTTTTTTATCAAATTTTAGATAATTGGCTTTTTTACTCATTACAAAATCATAACTCTGGTAAGTATGATTGAGCTTGTAGAACTCACGAACCGTGTCCCTTTCCGGGCTATCGTAGTTGCGATATGCTTCCGTAGATTTATCCGTTGCTATCGATTCCGGATCTGGATAACGCTCCAATACATCATCTTCCCATACATCCAGGCTCTTTAACGGATTGATGGAATGTTGATTTAATTCGTCAATAGAAGGTAGCATACAAGCAATAATTTAAAGTATAAAGAAAAATTGTTTTGCTAATTTGAGCATTTTAATGCGGGATAACTACACTATCGCCTGTTTTATTTACGAAACCGGTTTCGCTTAAAAGATAAAATTGACGTAGCTTTCTGCTTTGAATAGCGTATGAAAAACAAGGGAAATAACATCACTATTAAAATGCTGGCCCAACAACTGGGCCTTTCCATTTCAACGATATCAAAAGCACTTAGTGACAGCCATGAAATAAGCGCTGCCACCAAACTACGGGTAAATGAGCTGGTACAACAACTCGATTATACACCCAACCCTTATGCCAGCAGTTTAAGAACCCGCAACAGTAAAACGATTGGTGTAATAATACCGGAAGTTGCTGACAGTTTTTTTGCACAAGCCATCAATGGCATTGAATCGGTAGCGCAGGAAAAAGG
>JANYFI010000011.1 GCA_025362765.1 Ferruginibacter sp.
GCTGTCTCAACAATGGTACTGTCCTGCGGCAATACGGTTAAATGTCTAAGCGCAATGATATCCTGGTCAATTTTTTTATCTGCTGGTTTATTAGCCGCTGCTGAATTTCCCGTCGTTGCAATTTCTTCGTCGCTGATGATCAGTTTTTCAGAAGGCCGCAGCATGATTTTATCCTTTCTGTTCTTAAGGGTCACTTCAATGCTGCCTCTTATCAAACTGGTTTCCGTATTTTTCTCGCCTGGGTAACAACGCACGTTAAAAATGGTACCCAGCACTTTTATATCCATTTTGCTGGTGTGAATAATAAATGGTTTGGCAGGATTTTTTACTACGTCAAAATAACCTTCACCGGTTAAAGAAACTTCGCGTATTGAACCGCCAAAATGATCATTATCGTACACCAGTTTACTGCCGCCGTTTAACCAAACAATTGTGCCGTCAGGGAGTTGAATTTTTGTGCGGGAACCGCTTTTGGTGCTTACTTCGCTTTGCGGATTTTTGATACTATCCTTACCGCTGTAAGCAATTGATTTGTCCTTATTTTCCCGAAGAGATATAAATGAAAAAACCGTTAGTAGAATACAGGTACAACCAACGAGTAGCTTTTTAATATTTTTTCTTTTAAAAAACGCCTTACCGCCCGGGTTAACTTCGTCAGTGAAAGCTTCGCTTAAATCAATACCCTGCGCTTTCATTCTTTTTATATGCAGGTGATACGTGGCTTCCAAAAAGTCGCTGTCTTTTTCAGCAGGTATATTCCAATATTCGTCCATTACTGCGGCTGAAGGCTGGTGACCAGGGTTGGCAAGCAACAGTTCGGTTAACTCAGCCAATTCGGAAGCAGTAGCTTCTCCAGCCAATTTTCGTGACAGCAATGTATAAATTCTCTCTGTGTCCATAACCTGTAAGTATATAGAGACAAACAAGAATAAAATCCCCTACAAAATGTTAAAATAAATTAACAAATTCACTGGTGAGATGATTTTTTTACCGGAATATTTAGCGCACCGGCAATTTTTTTAAGCGCTGTGGCTAACTGCGCATCAATTGTTTTAATGCTGATATTGAGGAGTGTGGCAATTTCCTTATATTTTAATTTATCTTCTTTAGCCAGTTTAAAGATCATTTTACAGCGCTGGGGCAATTCTTCTATGGCTGTTTCTATTTTATAAGATAATTCACGGCTAACTAAGTGTACTTCCGCATTTGGATCGGGGGAGGCAAATTCTACTACAGATTCGTCGAGTGGAAAAACAGCGTTTTTTTTATGTTGACTTAATTTACGTAAACAGTTGTTACGTACGCTGGAATACAAATACATTTTCAGGTCTTCAATGGCACACAATTGTTTGCGCTTTACCCATATCTCAACAAAAATATCTGACACAATTTCTTCAGCCGTTTCTTTTGATTTAATAATGGTGTAAGCAAAACTTTTGAGGGACAGAAAATAATGGAAGAAAAGCTTTTTATAAGCCGATTCATCTTCATATTCTGCAATTCGTTGCTGCAATTCGTATATCTCCGCAGGGGAGAAATCAATCTTTCCATTCATAACAAACAAGTCGAACCTAAAATTAGTACTTTATTGGCTTTAAAGATAAAATTGTATAGAAGGAATTTTAAATAAAGTACCTACTAAAAAAGGCCCTCAACAAGTGAAGGCCTTCTGCAATATTTTGATAGTTTTATTTATACTTCTTCAGCACCTTCCACTAACACCGTTGTTTTATTATTCAGCACTTCTGCAAAACCACTTTGCATTGTGTACAACATTGTATTGTTTTTATCCTGCAAAATTTTAAGCTTGCCAGCTTTTAAGGCACTAACCATGGGCGCATGTTTATCCAATACTTCAAACAAACCGGTAATGCCTGGCAACTGTACTCCATATACATCGCCACTGAATATTTTTTTTTCGGGTGTTAAAATTTCGAGAATCATGTTAGTATTTAGTATTTAGTACTTAGTACTTAGATAATAGTACTTAATACACATTTAGAATTTTTACTCACAAACCAACGTATTATAAAAAGCAAGAATCATTTTATAGACCTGTAGTGTTTCATTAATAATTGTATCAAGTGAGTCCTTTGTTATATAATTAAATCGCTTAGCCAGCTCAATTTGTGTTTGCAATTCGTTACATGACCCCCATTGAATATTTCAGGAAATGTTTGAACTGTTTATTAGTATCCCTTCCGGCTCCCTCGGAAATATTACTTGGAACTGAAACTGCACACCGGTTAAGCTGGGATACCAATCCGTATCTTTCTTCTTTAGGAAAAGTAGCGGTAATTGTATAAATCGCCTCTGCCAAATCCATTGATCGCTGCCAAATTCTCAATTCTCTAAAATTATGCATCCCCATAATAGAAAGCATTTAATACTTAGTATTTAGATTTTGGTATTTAGGCATTACAAAAATAATGCACCTGCTAATTATATCAAGTTTGAATGCTTGTCTAAATACTCAATACTAAGTACTAAATACCGGGCAAACTTTACGCCTGCGCCGCCGCCATCAGTTTTTTACCTTTTTCTACCGCATCTTCCAACGTTCCTACCAGGTTAAATGCAGCTTCCGGATACTCATCCACCTCGCCATCCATAATGGCGTTAAAACCGCGAATAGTATCTTCTATTGGCACCAATACTCCTTTTAAGCCGGTAAATTGTTCAGCCACAAAGAATGGCTGGCTAAGGAAACGCTGTACTTTACGTGCCCTTGAAACGGTTTGTTTATCATCATCGCTTAATTCATCCAAACCAAGAATAGCAATGATATCCTGCAATTCTTTATAGCGTTGTAAAATTAATTTTACGCGGTTGGCTGTATTGTAATGTTCGTCTCCAACAATTAATGGCGTTAAAATCCTGGAAGTAGAATCCAACGGATCCACGGCCGGATAGATACCTAAATCCGCAATTTTACGACTCAATACCGTGGTGGCATCCAAATGCGCAAAAGTAGTGGCCGGCGCCGGATCGGTTAAATCATCCGCAGGTACATATACTGCCTGTACAGAAGTAATAGACCCATTTTTGGTAGACGTAATTCTTTCCTGCATCAAACCCATTTCTGTAGCCAGTGTCGGCTGATAACCCACCGCACTTGGCATACGGCCCAACAAAGCAG
>JANYFI010000021.1 GCA_025362765.1 Ferruginibacter sp.
CATTATTGCAAAACCAGCGGTTGATCCTCTTGAAACCAGTTTAACATAATTGCTGGTATCTTTGCAGCCAAATCCATAAGAGGTAGTAACTACTCTTAAATCTTTTTTCGTTTTATCAAAATATGACAAAGTTCCCAGAAATTCATTCGACCAACGATAATAATAATCGTCTCCTTTTACCAGGCCTGTGAAGGGAGAATGGTCTCCATATTCATACGCCATGGAATAATTGGGTGTAATTACGTCCAGTAAGGGGTTTCGATCGTAATTAGTTACTTTAACAATCACGTTGTCTTCGCTGCAAACATCCGTTTTATTCAATGTTAATAAGGGGTTTTGTTTTAAAAGTACATGTGCGTATCCGGAGGTACTAACCGTACACTGGGCATTGTTTGCGGTAAGCTTTACTTCATACTGTTTACTTGCTGCATATTGATGTTGTACTGTTTTTTTCGAACTGTCTGTTGATAGCGTTGTGCCATCTCCAAAATCCCAGGTAAGTTGATTGGTTTTTACTGATGCCTGTGTAAAAGTTACCATACCCCTGTTGCCGTCGCAGGTATTGGAAATGCCTGTGATTATCGGAAACGGTGGCAATACCTTTATGTAATTTACCCTTGTCATGGTATCGCTGCAATTGTAGCCCTGGTTATTTACAATTAGCCGAATGGTAAAAGTACTGTCATAATTATAATGGTGTGTGGTGGTGTTTGCAGAATAATAGCCATCTGTATAGTTATCGCCATAATCCCATGTGTAACTATAATTTCCAGGTGATGGTAATGCTGTCAATAGCACGAAGTTGGTACCACAGAGGGTAGTTGCATCGGCAGTGAAATTTGCAATTGGTTTGGGATAAACATTTACTTGTGTGTAGGAAACAGTGCCGGAACAACCTGATAAAGTTTTGTATGTTAGTGTAACAGGGTAAGCTCCGGGAACACTAAAAGTATGATCAATTACCGGAGAAGCAGACTTGGTGCCGTCGCCAAAATCCCAGCTATAACTAAGTATGCTATCCGTTGCCGGACTTATGTAAGCGCTTAATTTAAGCTCAACATTGCCACATTTTACAATATTCGCCTCATTTTGTATAAACACATAAGGCCGTATAATTCCAATATATTTTGAAGCAGTTGCCGTGCATCCTGCGGCGTTGGTTACCCTTAGCCAGGGATAATAACCGCCGTCACTCATGTAGGTGTAGGAAGGAGCTTGTACCAGCGATTCAATGGTGCTGTAATAGGTTTGATTAAAATTCCATTCCCACTTTACCGCATCCGAAGTAGTATCCTTAAAATTGCAAAGCACCGGTGCGCCACAGTTACCATTTATAGTTGACAGAAACCCATCCAAAACGGGGCTTTTTTTAACAATGATTGTTTTTGAAACAGAGTCTATACAAGTACCAAATGTATTGGTGAGTTTGAGCGTATGCGGACCAGTGTTGGGAAAAGCGGAATAAAAATCCCCGTAACTATACTGATCAACACCATCCAGCGTCCATACATAATTGCTTGTAAATGGTGTGCTGACGTTGGTAAAGGAAATGTATTCATTGCTGTTACAAATCAACGGCGGCTGTGTAAAATCAGAAGTAAAGTCAGCTACGTTGATGTTGCCGTTTAGTGTACTGGTGGCAACGCAGCCCTCTGAACTGGTGACGGTAAGGGCGACAGTGTAAGTACCTCTTTTATTAAACACATGCGATGGTGCGGCAAGCGTAGACGTTGTACCATCGCCGAAATTCCAAAGATAAGTCAGCGTGCCGGGTCCGGCGCTGGTATTGCTAAATTGCACTGCGTCTGTTACCCGGCAAAGTATTGTTTTGCTGGCACTAAAATTTGCGCTGATGGCAGGCAAAATTTTAACCAGGTTGTCTTTTTGTATTGTTTTGGTGCATCCATACGCATTACCTACGGTAAGGCTTACCGTGGCGGTTTGTGGAACAATATAAGTGTGTGATGCCGAAGCACTATAAGTGTTTTCAGTATTGCCATCGCCATAATCCCAGGTATATGTATTGCTGCCTGTTCCGGAACTGGCAGTGAAATTTATAATGGCAGGTAAACAGTCTTTTACCGGTGTGGCGGTAAAATCTGCCAACGGGGGTGTGTATACTGTTATGGTTGATGTTTTTGTGGAAGTAAGGCCGCCGTCCTTTACAGTCAGCGTTACCGTATAGGTTTTTTCATCGTTGTAAATGGCGCCTGGATTTTGTATGGTTGATGTATTGCCGTTACCAAAATCCCATACGTATACTGCACCTGCCGATGCACCTGAAGTAGTATTGGTAAATGATATGGCTAACGGGGCGCAACCGCCTGTTTTATTTACTTCA
>JANYFI010000045.1 GCA_025362765.1 Ferruginibacter sp.
TCAGCGCCTACAAGGTCAATATGCGATGGAATAAGGTCAAGGTTGGGGATATCTGTTTTAAGTAACACGTCCCTGGCTGGTGTTTCATTTACCAGCCTGTATGATTGCATGGTAAATGAAACACCAGCCAGGGACGTGTTACTTAAAACAGATATCCCCAACCTTGACCTTATTCCATCGCATATTGACCTTGTAGGCGCTGAAATTGAAATGATCAATTACCCTAACCGCGAAGGTGTGCTGAAAAAAATACTGGAACCACTTCGTGATGAATACGATTTTATAGTAATTGATTGCTCCCCCTCACTGGGCCTGATTACTGTAAATGCGCTGGTAGCAGCCGACAGCGTGGTAGTGCCGGTGCAAACTGAATTTTTTGCCTTGGAAGGACTTGGGAAATTATTGAACACCATCAAAATTGTGCAAAACAGATTAAATACCGATTTACAGATAGAAGGTATTTTAATGACAATGTACGATGGCCGTCTGCGCCTTTGCAACCAGGTAGTATCCGAAGTGAGAAGACATTTTGATGAAATGGTTTTTACCAGCATCATTCACCGCAACACCAAACTAAGTGAAGCGCCCAGCTTTGGCAAGCCGGTTATTTTATATGATGCAGAAAGCAAAGGCAGCATAAATTACCTGAACCTGGCAAAAGAAATATTGCAGAAAAACAATCTTACAAAAATAAAACAGGAAGATCGGGTGATTAGCTAATTAGCCGATTTGCTAATGTACTAATTACGCAAGCGTAACGCTTCGCATTGGTTCGTTGGAGTCTTCAAATTATTCATTAGTACATCAGCACTTTATTCATTAGCACATTAGCTCATTAGCATATTAGCACATTAATTATGACCCAACCAAATAAAAAAGACGCTCTAGGCAAAGGCATCCGTAGTTTATTGCAAAATATTGATGCCGACCTTAAAAGTACGGCCGGTAATTTAAAAACAGAAGTGGTTGAAAAAACCACCGGTGTAAACCGCATTGGTTTAGACCAGATAGAAACCAATCCTAACCAGCCCCGTAAAGATTTTGATGAAACAGCGTTGAGTGAACTCGCCGCTTCTTTAAAACTGCACGACATTATTCAGCCGCTCACCGTAAGCAAGCTACCATCAGGCAAATACCGGCTGATAGCGGGTGAACGTCGTTACAGGGCGGCAAAAATTGCCGGGTTAAAAGATGTGCCGGTATACGTTCGCCAAAGCAACGATGCCGACTTGCTGGAACTGGCTTTGCTGGAAAATTTGCAAAGAGAGAACTTAAACGCCATAGAAATTGCGCTGAGTTACAAACGCCTGATGGATGAACTTGATTATACCCAGGAACAGGTGGCTGAACGCATGGGCAAAGAACGCAGCACGGTAACCAACTATATTCGCCTGCTAAAACTGCCGCCGGATATCCAGGTTGCAGTTCGTACCAACGTTATATCTATGGGGCATGCCCGTGCGTTAATTAATGTAGATATGATAGACAAACAGCTCTTCATTTTTTCTGAAATTAAGAGTAAAGAATTGTCTGTAAGGCAAACTGAAGACCTCGTACGCAATATGTATACTGGCGGAACTGCTGTTAAAAATTCGGTAAAAGCAGCGCTACCTCCTGCGTTTAAAAAGATTGAAGATAATTTAGCATCACAGTTTAACACCAAGGTAAAACTGGTACACAATAAAAAAGGATACGGCGCGGTAACCTTCGAATATTATTCGCTGGATGAACTAAACGGCCTGCTCGAAAAATTGAATATTAAAGTAAGTTGATGCAGAAATTAGCGCTGATATTTTTGATGTTGTTTTTTTGTTTGGGAAGCCACGTTATTTGTGCTCAAATAAAAAATGACAGCATCGTAAAAAAAGCGCCTGCTTTAAAATCAAAAAAAGATGTTGTTGCCAAACCGCCGAAACAATATGACAGCACCGGTAAAGAAATCAAGGTTTTTAATCCACGCATACCTACTATCCACTCTGCCATCATTCCGGGGTGGGGGCAGATAGATAATAAAAAATACTGGAAATTACCGCTGGTGTACGGTGCACTGGGCATTACCGGTTATGTATTTTTCGACAATATAAAAACATACAAATTATTAAGGCTGGCGTATCTATACAAGACAGATACTTTTCCGGTAAATAATACAGCATTAATTGACCCGCGATTTAAAAATTTTACTGCCGCCGACATAAAAACCAACCGGAATATTTTTCGTCAGAATGTTGATTATTCTGTGTTATTTTTTATCGTTTTTTGGGGCCTGAATGTAGTGGATGCCACGGTGGATGCGCAGTTAAAGGGATTTGATGTAAATGATAACCTCAGTTTAAAATTTGTGCCTGGTTATAGCCCGATGGCTAACACAAATGGACTTAGCCTGGTATTTGATATTCACTCAAAACATTCCAGGAGCGCTAAATAATTCTTCGCCAACATAAAACTTACTGCATGTCAGCAATAAATATTACTACCAAAAATTTAAACATTGCCTTAATAGGTTATGGCAAAATGGGCAAGGCCATTGAAGAAATAGCCGTACAAAGAGGGCATACCGTTATATTGAAAATAGACATCAATACCATGGACCAGTTTACCAAAGAAAACCTGGCAAAGTGCGATGTGGCGATTGAGTTTACCAGTCCGCACAGTGCGGTGGAAAATATTATTACCTGCCTGCAGGCGGGCGTGCCGGTCGTAAGCGGAAGCACCGGCTGGCTACAACGCTGGAACGAAGTAAAAACCACCTGCGAACAGCAAGGCGGTGCGTTGTTGTACGCCAGCAACTATAGTGTGGGGGTGAATATTTTTTTTGAACTGAATAAACGGCTGGCACAACTGATGAATCCGCATGGAGAATATGAAGTGAGCATGACGGAGATTCATCACACGGAAAAGAAAGATGCGCCAAGCGGCACGGCCATCACACTGGCAGAAGAAATACTGGAAAATCTCGGCCGTAAAAAACACTGGGTAAATGAGCACGCTGCTTCACCTGGCGACCTGTCCATCATCAGCAAAAGAATTGATCCTGCCCCAGGTACGCATATTGTAAAATACAGTTCACCTGTTGATGATATTGAAATCATACATACTGCGCACAACCGCAAGGGCTTTGCTACCGGAGCAGTACTCGCTGCGGAATTTCTGCAAGATAAAAAGGGCATATACAGTATGAAAGATGTATTGGGTTTTTAGATTTCAAGCCCGGCAACACAAAAATTATAGTAAATATTTTTACCCATCCTGTAAAAAAAATTGTGGGTAAAAAGTATTGCGCTGTATTCAAGTTGAGCATCACAAAGGATTTGCGGAGATTATAAAGGTTCTTTGTTTAAAAAAAAACGAAACAGGTGAATAAAAAGCAGAAATCGTGTTCTTTTTTTCAAAAAAAGTTTGCTCCAATATCTTTTTGCCTTACTTTTGCAGTCCATTAATAAAAAGGGTGAAAGAATTGGGGGTCACTCCAGTTTTAAAACGCTAAAATAAAAAATGAATTGGTAGCTCAGTTGGTAGAGCAATACACTTTTAATGTATGGGTCCTGGGTTCGAGTCCCAGCCAGTTCACAAAGCCGCTTCAACAATGAGGTGGCTTTTTTTATTTTATTATTATCAGGAAAATGGCAGCGCCCCGGGCAGAGCGTCCCGATTTTTTCAGGAGGGCCTTTCTTTTTATTTTCCAGCTGAAATTTTTACCAGTCCTGCTTAATTTAAAACTACGTAACCAACTCCCGCAAAGCCTCAGCGTTGGACTGTTGATTGCTTCAAAAACCAATTTATAAAAAAGTAAAAAAAGCGGTATTACGGTGTGAACAATGAATGGCCAATTCCATAAATTGAAGTACCTGCTAAAGGTAAGGCAACCCCGTTTATCCAGTAGATTGGAGTACCGTTATAAACTCCGGTAACACTTACATCTGCGCCAAAAACAGCTACTGAACTGGCCGAACCAGTTAAATTACCATCACCTTTTAAGACAATTGCCATTCCGTTTTTCCAATAGGTAGCGCTGTAGCTTTCCCGTTTTTCCAAACTGTGGCAACCTGGTTACCACTAATATGGGTTACAGTTCCCGCCACATAAACATCTGTTCCGTTAACAGTCAGCGAATTGGCCACGGAAGAATCGCCGGCAGCTTCCAGCACAGATGCAACACCGTTTTTCCAGATCGTGGCATGACCGGCGCCATCATTTCCCGCTACATAAACATCTGAACCGGCAACATAAATGGACGATGCCCCCGCATTTCCCGCGCCATTTGTCAACACAGTAGCCACCCCGTTTTTCCAAACGGCAGCCACTGTTGATGTCCCGTTCGTTTCGTAACCCGCTGCATAAATATCAGCACCTGAAACACACAAAGCCCTGGCACAGGAAGCACCGGGGGTAGCGTTCAATGTTGATGCAACACCATTTTTCCAAATCGTGGCGGCATTATTGGTCATACCGGCGACGTAATAGTCTTTGTTGACAACATACACAGACTATGCATCATCACTGGTTGAACCCGTTGTTAAAAACGTTTCAATGCCATGTCCAAGGGGCATCCAAATTACCGCATATCTCGTGTCGCCAGTTACCAACGTTCCCACCATATAAACAAGTCCACCGCCTGCTAAAAAACGCACTTCATTTCCATAAGCGATTCCTGCACTATTGATGGCATAAGCCCTGGCATACAGTGTAAATCCGCGTAACATCACTCCCGTAATGGAACTTGAAAAACTACCGGTGCCGCTGCCATCAGTGGTGTGACTACCGGCAATGGTGGGGTTGGGAGAAGTGCCATAACAAACGCCGCGGGAGGTTACCGGTGTGCCGCCGTCAGATTGAACAGTGCCCCCGCCAGAGGCTGCGGAAGTGGTAACATTGGTCAGTTCTGCCGTTGCCAGTGTTGGCAAGGCCGGCTCAGGTACTACCTGGCTTTTTTTACATGAAAAGCAACAGAAAGCTATTAGTAACAAAAACAGGACGTTCTTCATTTTGTTAGTTTTTGACGTTGATCCGCCTTATTATATAGACAAATGATCCGCTGCATCCGTAACGTGTAAATAGCAACTATATTTTTTCATATCTATAAAGGTCGGGAAATTATCTGTCGTTTATAAAATGGCGGCTTTTCTATTATTGTACGCAACGCAGCAAAGGTTACAAAGAATGCTAAACCGTTTCTGAAAAGGTACATCATGATTCATTGCCTGACTATACCTGCACAAAATATTATTTCCTTGTATCCGGTTTTTTGTAGCGCCGGTTGTAAGAAACCTCAACTTTGTTTTTCTACAGCCGATAACTCGCTTATTTTTGCATACAATCTTTTTTATGAATGATTTTTTTAAAAACAAGGTGGTAGCCATTACCGGCGGCAGTGAGGGCATCGGTAAAGCATTGATTGATGCATTAATACCGCTGGGCGCAAAAGTGGCTACCTGCGGCCGTAACCAGGATAAATTATACAGCCTGCAGGTGCAGTACTCGGGTCACCTGCTGCATGCCATTGTAGCGGATGTAAGCGTGTACAGCGAATGTGAAAACTTTATCAGCAGTACCATTGATACATTTGGAGGCATCGATATATTGATCAACAATGCCGGCGTTTCCATGCGGTCTTTATTAAAAGATGTAGATATTGACGTGATCAGGAAAGTAATGGACATTAATTTTTTTGGCACCGTTAATTGTACCAAGCTGGCACTTAATTCCATCATCGAAAGAAAAGGCACTATCGTTGGCATCTCTTCCATTGCGGGGTATCGTGGCTTACCAGGAAGAAGCGGCTACTCTGCTTCTAAATTTGCCGTAAATGGCTGGTTGGAAGCAGTGCGGACAGAACTGCTGGATGAGGGAGTGAACGTAATGTGGGTTTGCCCAGGGTTTACCAAAAGCAATATCCGTAACGCAGCACTTAACAACAAAGGAAAGTCGCAGGGCGAAAGCCCGTTAAGAGAAGCAACATTAATGAGCCCTGAAAGATGTGCCGCCCATATTATAAAAGCAATAGCCAAACGTAAAAGAACGCTGGTACTCACTTTCCAGGGAAAACGTACGGTTTTTATGAATAAACTTTTTCCGTCATTGACAGACAGACTCACCAGGAATTTTTTTTATAAAAATAAAGAATTGATGAAATAACCTTGCGCCAACGGCGTCATAACTATATTTGGTATTACTAATTTTGATAGCTTTCACAATCTTATCATAAACTAACACCGCTGGATACAGTAAAATATTAATGGATTAACCATCCTACACTACATGGCTTTACTCACCCTTACATCAGATATTGGTCAGCATGATTTTCTTGCCGGTGCAGTAAAAGGACAGTTGTT
>JANYFI010000054.1 GCA_025362765.1 Ferruginibacter sp.
ATGTCGGGTAATCCGAAAATGAAAATATTGGTGTTAAATGGCCTGTACGATTTGGCTACACCTTTTGCGGGCACGGAATATACATTTGACCATATGGGACTTAACAAAAAAATAAGGGGAAATGTTACCCTGAAATATTACGAAGCAGGCCATATGATGTACATCTTAAACTCAGCTGCGGCAGCGTTTAAGAAAGATGTGGCTGAGTTTATTAATGCCACATCAAAATAAGATCCTTGGCTGAATATCCAAATTGAAGTTGAGAGTTTGAGCTTTACAAAAACTATATCAACGTTATTTCAGGTACTTGCAATTAATGATATTTTTTTTGTTCAGCAACGGCAACCTGCAAACGTTAACTAATATCATTTTTATTTTCACTGTATTTTCTCCATTTTTCAATTACCGCCAACATATCATCTGGTAAAAAACTTTCAAACAGTATCGGCTGTTTGGTAGTTGGATGGATAAAGCCTAATTCTTTTGCATGCAGTGCCTGGCGCTTACACAATGCAAAGCAATTATCAACAAACTGCTTGTATTTGCTGAAGACAGTGCCTTTCACTATTTTGTCTCCACCATAAAAATCATCATTAAATAATGGATGTCCGATGTATTGCATGTGTACCCTTATCTGGTGCGTACGGCCGGTTTCTAGCCTGCACTCTACCAACGTTACATAATTAAAACGTTCAAGTACTTTATAGTGGGTTACAGCTTCCTTTCCATACTCCCCATCGGGGTAGGTGGTAAATAATTTTCTAAACCGCTGGTGACGGCCTACATGCCCGCGGATGGTGCCTTCATTTTCTTCAAAATCTCCCCATACCAATGCAATGTAACGGCGGTGCACTGTATGGTTAAAAAATTGTTTGGCAAGATCTGTCATTGCCTTCGGTGTTTTTGCGAGTACCAATAAACCGGTGGTATTTTTATCTATGCGATGCACCATGCCAAAACGAGGCAATCCATTTTCTTCCAATGCTGGATTTTGTTGTTTTAAATAATAGGCTACTCCATTGATCAACGTGCCATTGGGGTTACCGCTACCAGGATGTACCACCATACCCGCCGGTTTATTTACAAGCAAAACATCTTCATCTTCATATACAATATTGAGTGGAATATCCTCAGGAACAATATCATTGCTATCCGGATGCCGGTTATCGAATACCACAATCTTATCATAAGGCCTTACTTTGTAATTCGCTTTTACAGGCTTATCATTTACCAGTACCATTTCATTGTCAATACCCTGCTGAATTTTATTTCGGGTGGCGCCTTCTATTCGGTGCATCAAAAATTTATCAATGCGCAGCGCTTCCTGGCCTTTTGGAATGTCAATTATCAGCCTTTCGTATAATTCTTCACTTTCCTGCAAATCATCCTCAATAACTATTTCGTTGCTCATATTTATTTTATTAACTCTTTTTTACCGGAGAATTATTGGTTGAATAATTGAAAAGATCTTGATGGGAAATATCGTTGTACAATCTTCTCTACCCAATTACCAGTTGCTCAATACTAATCCTGCATTCAATTAACTTTGCAAAATAAACTAATTACATTGACTAAGCAGATAGTATTGTTTAAAGATTTGGGTTTAACCGGGTACCAGCAGGCCTGGGATTACCAGGAAAAACTATTTCAGCAAAACGTGGCGGTAAAGTCTTTGTTGAGAAAAATGGAAATGTCCGACACAGTTTCGACGGTAACTAATGACGGGGCTAACATTATTGAACAATCCATATTGAATGATAAGCCTGAAACACAACACCACTTGCTTATTTGTGAACATTTGCCGGTATTAACGTTGGGTAAAAGCGGCCATGTTGAAAATATTTTAATCAATGAAGAAGAAATGTTAAACAGAGGAATACAATATTTTAAAACCAACAGGGGAGGAGACATCACTTTTCACGGGCCGCAGCAAATTGTAGGATACCCCATTTTGGATCTTGAGAAATTTTATACGGATATTGGCAAATACCTTCGTGCACTGGAAGAAGTTATCATCCTCACGATGGCGGAATACGGCTTAAAAGGCGAACGCAGTACTGGTGAAACAGGTGT
>JANYFI010000056.1 GCA_025362765.1 Ferruginibacter sp.
CAAATTCATATTTGGTATCTACCAGTATCAGCCCTTGTTTGGCCGCCAGTTGTTTGCCTCTTTCAAATAGTGCCTGGGTATACTGTTCTATCAGCACATAGTCCGCTTCGGAAGCAATGCCTTTTTTGATAATTTCTTCCCTGCTGATATCTTCATCATGGCCAACATCCGCTTTGGTGGACGGAGTGATAATGGGCGAAGGGAAAAAATCATTTTCCTTCATTCCGTCCGGCATTGCTACATCGCACAGTATGTTGTTGCCACTGCTATAAGTTCGCCAGGCATGGCCTGTAAGATTTCCGCGGATAACCATTTCAACCTTAAATGGTTCACATTTTTGGCCGATGGCGGTATTGGGGGCAGGCGTATTTAGCAGCCAGTTGGGGCAGATATCTGCCGTTGCTTTTAACATGTATGCAGCTATCTGGTTTAATACCTGTCCTTTATAAGGAATCGGCTTTGGAAGGATTACATCAAAGGCGGAAATACGGTTGCTTGCTATCATTACCAGCCATTGGTCTGCAATGGTGTACACGTCTCTTACTTTGCCGCTGTAGAATTTTGTTTGACCCGGGAAATTAAATATTGCCATAAAGCTAAATTACAGGCAACTTACTTAACCACCCAATTTGCCCGAAATAAAATTTTGCAAAACGTGTTAAATAAAATTTTAACATTAGCGTAACAATGCTTACTTTACTTGATATTTATTAACTAAACAATGCTATATGAAAAAACGTGTAAACTATGTCTGCGCTTTGGTTTTATCCTTGTTAGTTACTATAAGCGCCCTATCACAGACAAATACCATCACCGGAGTTGTAGTCAACCGCATCAATAATGAAAGCCTTTCCGCTGTTTCTGTACTTGTAAAAGGGTCAGACGCCGGCACTTTTACAGATGACAGGGGCAACTTTAAAATTGCGGTTAACAAGGGGCTGCCAGTTACGCTGGTAATATCTTCCGTTGGGTATTCGCTTCAGGAAATTCGGGTAATTAACACTACAGATGTGGTTCATATTACATTAGAACCTGCCAATTCATTGGGCCAGGAAGTGGTAGTATCTGCTTCCAGGGTGCCGCAAAAAATACTTGAATCTCCTGTTTCTATCGAAAGATTGAGTGCGGCCAACATCAGGAATGCACCGTCGGCAAATTTTTATGATGTAGTGTCTACACTAAAAGGAGTGGATGTTACTACATCTTCGCTTACGTTTAAAACCCCCACTACACGTGGTTTTGGCGGTAGCGGGAATGTGCGGTTTAACCAGTTGGTAGATGGAATGGACAACCAGGCCCCCGGCCTTAATTTTTCAGTAGGTGCTATCATAGGTTTAAATGAACTGGATATAGATAATATTGAATTACTACCTGGTGCTTCCTCTGCGTTGTCCGGCTCCGGAGGCATGAATGGTACTATGTTGATGACCAGCAAAAACCCTTTTAAATACCAGGGTTTGTCGTTCATTGTTAAAGAAGGAATTATGCATACAGATGGCAGCGAGCGTTCGCCGGCGCCATATCATAACTGGTCGCTCAGGTGGGGCGTAAAATTGTCAGATAAATTTGCTTTTAAACTTACCACAGAGTTAACGCAGGCCAAAGACTGGATCGGCACCGATTACCGGGATTATGACCGTTCCAATGCCAAGCTGCGGCCGGGTACAAGAGCTACCGACCCCAACTACGATGGCGTAAATGTATATGGTGATGAAACCACTGCAGACATTCGCCAGGTTTTTAAGGGTGTTGCGGCGCAGGCTCCTTTTTTAGCGCCCTTTATCAATACCTTAAGTTCGGCCCCAATCAATGTTTCCCGTACAGGGTATACCGAGCAGGAAATTATAAATCCCAATACAGTCAACTTTAAACTTGGTGCCTCTTTTCATTATAAAATAACGCCCGGTACTGAAGCAATTCTTGCAGCCTATTGGGGAACGGGCAATACTATTTACACCGGAGCTTCCCGATACTCCATAAAAGACTTTAAAATGGGCCAGTATAAACTGGAACTGAATAATAAAAACTGGATGCTGAGGGCATACACTACCCAGGAAAATGCGGGCGAATCTTATAACCTGGCAGCCACTACTCAAAATTTTAATGAGGCGTGGAAGCCGAGTGGAGGAGCATCTGGTTGGTTCGCTCAATATGGACAGGCTTTTTTGGCAGCTAAACTCGCCGGTGCTACTGATGCCGATGCGCATACTAATGCCCGGGCAACTGCAGATATTGGAAGACCCGTAGTGGGCACAACCCAGTTCAACGATATTTATAACCGGGTGCGTAAAATACCCGTACCCAACGGTGGCGCCTTGCTGGACAGGACAGATTTGTACGGAACAGAAGGCAGCTACAATTTATCATCTGTAACAAAATCTGTTGCAGATATTATTGTGGGAGCCAATTATAAAAGATACGTATTGAATTCTCAGGGGACATTGTTTGCTGATACAGCCGGCACGATTGGCATTAATGAAATGGGAGCTTTTATACAGGCATCACGAGCCATTACCAGTGGTATAAAATTAACGGCTTCTGCCAGGTACGACAAAAATCAGAATTTTAAAGGCCGGTTTACACCAAGAGTTACCGCCGTGTTTAAGGCTGGAGAAAATAGCAATTTCAGGTTAAGTTACCAGACGGCTTACCGTTTTCCTTCCACGCAAATGCAATGGATCAATCTCGATCTGGTATCTTATAAACTGATTGGAGGCAATGAAGCCTTTAGAAACATTTATCATTTTGATGCCAACCCGGCCTACGACAGGGATTCATTGAAAGCCGGTAAATTTGTAAAAGAAGAATTTGGAACTTTAAAACCTGAAGCTATTTCATCTTTTGAAGCTGGGTATAAAGGCTTGCTGGCAGAGGGTAAATTGTTGCTGGATATTTATGGATATTATGGGCAGTACACTAATTTTCTTGCCAGGAGGGTAGTAGTGCAATCAAAAAATGGAGGGCAAATAGCAATTGCGGATGCTGATACCGGACAGATTTATTCCGTGCCGATCAATTCAACCTCGAAAGTAAAAACCTATGGTTTTGGCATCGGGTTAGATTATAAAATATCCGGTAATTATTCTTTTAGCGTTAATGCCGCGACAGATAATTTAACGGATGTGCCCACCAATTTTATCGCCTCCTTCAATTCTCCAAAATATAAACTGAACGCCACTTTTGCCAATTCGGGTTTTGGTAAAAACAACCGTGTAGGATTTGCCGTCGCTTATCGCTGGCAGGATGCATTTTATTTTGAAGGCGACTTAGCGAATGGTAATTTACCTTCTGTACAAACAGTAGATGCACAGGTAAGTTACAAGCTGCCCAAAACAAAATCAGTTATTAAATTAGGCGCCAATAATTTACTGAATCAATATTATTACAACGCCATTGGCAACAGCCGTGTGGGTGGATTGTATTACCTGAGCTTTGGGTATAATATTTATTAATCGTTAGCCAATATTTAATACTTAATTAAACATAAATTTTTTTGTATGAAATACATTGTCAAAATATTAAAAATTAACTGGCTGCTGTTGGTGTCAGCAATACTGATTTTTGCATCGTGTAATAAAGATGTTGAACAGTTTCCAGAAACGCCGCTAACCCCACCCAGTGGCAAAACGCTGGGAGAAACCATTGCAGCTACTCCATCGGACAGTTTGTATTACCGGCTCATCAGCAGAGCTGGATTGGTACCCGCTATTACCAATAAATCCACTACTTATACCATGTTTGTACCCGGTAATGATGCGATGAAAATTTTTATCAATGCCATTTCCGGCGGCCAGGTTCCTTTACAGGCGCCTGATGCGGTTTTCTCCGGCTTTATCAGTACTGTAATTCCGGCCACCACCGCTGCAGGAATTGTTAGCTATAATATTACTTCGCAGGCATTGTTATCAGCCAATATTCCGGCTACGTTTCCCAACCTGCAATACCCTACAATTTTAAACCCCGCTCCCAACATAAGCGCCTTGCTGAGGTTGACTACTTTTCCTTCTACCCGCAACGGGGCCTGGTTAAATAATATTCCGCTGGTGCCGGCATTAGACGTTGTTACAGCCAACGGTATAATTCATCATACAGCATTGGTTGTTACGCCACCTCAAAAATTCTTATGGGATAGAATCAGCACCGACACAGCGTTAACATACCTTAAAGCAGCGATTAACCGGGCAGACAGCGGCACTGCCGCACCTGGTACGTTACAGGGAGCATTGCTAAATATTGGCGCTAACCTTACTGTATTTGCGCCAACAGATGCGGCTTTTAAGGCCACACTTACCGGAGCCATCTATCAGGCATTGCTGCCACAGGTAATTCAGCAATTAACAGCTGCATATATTGGCGGTGGAATGTTACCCGCAGATGCCGCCGCCGCCGCAGCAGCAAACGCACCACCTATTGTAATCGGACAGGCAACGGCGATTGCTTCTACACCAGCCGTTTTTCAAAATCCGGCATTGTTCAGCGTGCTGACTGCACAAACTGTACAGGGTATAGTAGTGTATCATCTTTTTGGCAACCGGGCTTATACCAATAATTTTCCCACCACCACAACGTATTATCCAACGCTGTTAAATGGCGCAGTTCCAACCCATCCGGGTGTTGGTTTAACAGCTGCATTTGGTACTCCATTTGTAACCAGTGCTACTATAAAAGGAGTGGGCAATGCTGCCGCCGCCAATGTTATTATCAATGCCTCCCCATTGCTTCCCGATCCTGTTGGAACAAGTGATCAGAATTATCTAAATGGAGTGTTACACAAAATTGACCAGGTATTACTTCCTCAATAAATAGCGCCGTCAACTTAACAAAAAGGGCCATTCTATATG
>JANYFI010000071.1 GCA_025362765.1 Ferruginibacter sp.
CCGGCCCCCATCCGCCGCGGCGGATGGGGGCACGCCGTGGTAATTTATTTTATTTTGTTGTCACAATCAAAGTCCACGTACACTTATTAGAGAACTGAGCGGATAACGTAGATTTTTATACCCATACATATCCACTTTAATATTGCCCACACTTACCGGGCTTTCCACCCTTAACAGCAAATGATTGGGGTCGTCGCTTACCCAGGCAGTCATTTTTTCACCGCCTTCAAAGATGGTTCCTTTCACCAGCAAGGGTTTAAATTTTATGGCTTTAAATTTTCCATACTGGGTTTTCACGGTTTCCTTTCCCATATAGCGCAGGTATAAATGATATACTTCGTCATCCAAAAACATATCAAAAGGTATTTTATCGCCCGGCTTATATTTATCGAAATTGATGTTGCGGGCGTAATAAATTGAACTAATTACGTCCTGTATACACTTGCTGGTTTTAAACACGCCATTGTTACTGATGGCCGTTCCTGTGCCCTGGTTAAAGGTTACATTATTGTAAATCTTGTGACCACCTTCGTCCACATTGCGGATAAATTTTATAGGCAGCATGGTAGCAGTATCTATGTAAGTTTCGTAGCGGTCTCTTACTTTAAAGAAGTTATCAAAAAAAGGATAATTTTTTCCTTCTCCTACGCAATGGTAAGTGGTTTTACCATTGAACTTTTCCAGCGTTGTTACAAAGGTAGCTTCGCCGGCACCTACATACATGCCAAGTGTATTGTAAAATACTTTCATCGTCACCATTTCACCTGCTACGAATGCGGTATTTTTTATCCCGCAAAAATCATCCTTTATATCGCTTTGCGCTAAAGCAAAAAATCCTGTTATACAAAACAACCCTATTAAAATTCCTTTCATCTTTCTTTTACAATTTTGATACTTAAAATTAACAAACTGCCTATCACAGCAGGTATTACCAGGTTAATCATCCATATACCGAATGCCGCAGCGCTAACGCCAATTTGATTGTTGGTATAAAATTGAAAAATTATCCAACTTGCGCTTATCCTTACGGGCAATTCAATAAACGAAAATGTTGGAGCCACCGCCATCACCAGGTAAAAAACCGTCAGCAACCAAAAACACAGGGCGAAAGCGATCTGCACTTCCATTACCTGCAGCAGCAGCACATATTGCAAAACAAATACCAGATACCGAATAAACGATAAAGATAATATCTGTATCAACTGCATATTGTTAAATTCGTCTAAAACATTGATGTGCTTAACTACTTTATACAATGCAGGTATTTTTTCCATCATCCGCACCAGCCATCCCAAACGAACATAAAATAAAAAAATTATTATGGTTAATGCAATGCTGAGCGATGTAATTATCGTTTGCCAAAAAGTTGGTAAAATTGATACGACTTTGGCGTCATTTGCAGAAAAATATTGCAGAAACAATAACCCGCCACACCCCATCAGCATAGTAACCAATAGCTGACTGATACTGCCAACAATGGTAAGGGAAATTGCTTTAATGCGATTGGCTGCTTCTACATATAAAATACGTCCGCCATATTCTCCTATACGATTAGGTGTAAGCATGGTTACACTGCAGCCTGATAATACAGACTTGAAAGCCCTATAAAAAGAAATTGGCTGAAGATGTTGTACCAGCAATCGCCATTTAACTGCTTCTATTGCCCAGTTTACAGTCATTAAAAAAACTACCAGCCACAGTTTAAAATTTGTGCCACTGTTTTTTATGTGTTGCCATTGAAGGGGTACATCTGGCCGGTTAATTATTTGCCTGTATAAACTCCACAACAAAACAATCAACAACACCGGACCTAAAAAATAATTGATTAATATTTTTACTTTTTTATTCAAAAGGGTATTGTTTATTTTCACCTGTATGTTGCGTAAGCAGGGAGAATGGTATGTTTAATTTACTTTTGTTAAGAATCATGTTCTATAACGGCAATTATTTAATACAAGTATAGTTTAAATATTCAGTTCATCCATCAATCAAAAATAAGGAGCAATCGTTGCAAAAAAAATCAACTATTATTTTAGGAATCGATCCAGGTACAGTGGTGATGGGTTATGGACTAATACGGATAACCGGTAGCACTATCTCTTTAATAGACCTCGACATTTTAAAGCCGGGAAAAGTGGATGACCCCTACAAAAAGCTTCAGTTAATTTACAATACTGTAAGCGGGTTAATTATCAAATACAAGCCGGAAGTATTTGCCATTGAAGCTCCCTTTTTTGGCAAGAATGTACAGAGTATGTTAAAGCTGGGACGGGCACAGGGCGTAGCCATTGCAGCTGCTATGCGGCACGGCCTGGACGTTACAGAGTATTCCCCCAAAAAAATAAAACAATCCATTACAGGCAACGGAAATGCCAGCAAGGAACAGGTACTGAAAATGTTGCAACGGCTGTTAAATTTTAAGGAAGATCCAAAATACTTTGATGCCTCTGATGCACTCGCCGTGGCAGTTTGCCATTATTTTCAGGAAAATTCGGTATTGCCCGGCAGCGGACAAAAGGTAAATGGATGGGATGAGTTTTTAAAGAAAAACCCGTCGAGATTAAAAAAATAAATGGCTACAGGTTTGCAACAATTTTTTGTTGAATGGCGGTGAATTCATCAGGCGACAGCTTTAATTTATCGTTGGTAAAATTAAGGTCGTTGGCAGAATTAATGGGCACCAGGTGCATGTGCGCATGTGGAACTTCCAGCCCCATTACACTTATACCACACCGGTTGCAATCAAACGATTTTTCGATGGCATGCGCAATTGGTTTTGCAAATAACAGCAGCGAACGCAAATACTCATCTGGCAGGTCGAAAAATTTATCCGTTTCCAGTTTGGTAATTACCAGCACATGACCCTTTACCAAAGGGAAAATATCAAGAAATGCAAAGAAATGTTCATCTTCCGCGATCTTGTAACTTGGTATTTCACCTGCAATTATTTTTGAAAATATTGTCATTGGTTAAAATTTAGAATAAAAATACAAACAAAAAACCCACTCAAAAATGGTGGGTTTAAAATATTGAATGCTGTAGATTAAATGGTAATGTTTTCTACCTTAAATTTTAGCAAGCCAACCGGCACGGTTACTTCTGCCACATCGCCAATTGCTTTACCCAGCAATCCTTTGCCAATGGGTGAGGTTACAGAAATTTTCCCCTGTTTTAAATCGGCTTCTTTTTCAGAAACTATCTGGTAGGTAACTTTCTTTTTTGTTCCGAGATTAGTTACCGTTACCTTGGTTAAAATAGATACTTTGCTGGTGTCGATGTTATTTTCGTCCAAAATACGGGCAGTTGCGATGATGCCTTCCAGGTATTTTATCTTAGCCTCCAGCATTCCCTGTGCTTCTTTGGCCGCGTCATATTCAGCATTTTCTTTCAAGTCACCTTTTTCGCGTGCTTCGGCAATGGCTTTGCTGGCAGCAGGACGTTCCACACTTTTCATGTGGTGCAGTTCCTCTTTCATTTGTTCGAAGGTTTCTTGTTTTACATAGTTCATTTCACTCATAACACTTCTTTTATTAGTTATAGAAAAAAATACAACGCCCCGGATTGCACCAAGGCGTTGTATATAACTACAAATATAAACAAATTATCAAATACCCAACTTTTGCAAAATAACCGTCGCCATTTTGTAAAAAGCTTCATTACTATATCCGGCGATATGAGGCGTTATAATCACATTATTTTGCGTAGTTAAAAAATCAAGTTGTGATTGCTGTAGCTGTGTAAGGGTTTGTAAGTTTTCATTTTCCAACACATCCAGCGCAGCGCCGGCAATTTGATTATTTTTAAGCGCTTCAATCAATGCCGCTGTATCAGTTACAGGTCCGCGACAGGCATTAATAAAATACGGCTTTCCTTTTAATGCGGTAAAAAACTCAGTTCCCGCCATGTATTTTGTTTCATCCGTAAGTGGCACGTGAAAACTTACCACGTCTGCATAACGACAAATTTGTTCCAGGCTTGCTTCTTTAATATAGTCCTTCGCAAAACCAAATTTGTATTTATCATACGCCAACACAGTTACGTCGAAGGCGCCGAGTAATTTTGCCAACGCACTGCCCGTATTTCCAAAGCCAATGATACCAACGGTTTTGCCAGATAACTCTATGCCACGATTGTCATCCCTTATCCACTTTCTTTCTTTTACTTCTTCTGCACTTTTTGATATGTTGTTCATCAAATTCAACATCAATCCTGCCACATGTTCTGCCACAGCATTCCGGTTGCCTTCGGGGCTGCTTACGCAGGTAATTCCCCTGCTTGCCGCGTAGTTTACATCAATTAATTCCATACCGCTTCCCAACCGGCCAATCCATTTTAGTTTTTCAGCTTTTTGTAAAATAGACTGATCAATTTTTAAACGGGTAGTTACAATGAGGCCCTCTGCATTTTCAATCAACGCAGTTAATTCATCGTAAGTAATGGCAGGTAAATATAACACCTCGTACCCCTTTTCTAATAGAGTTGCCTCTAAAACAGGGTGCGTTTTTGCGGTAATAACAACCTTTGATTTGGTATTGCTCATGGTTATAAATTCAAAAATTGCAGGACAGCATATGCGATGGAGGTAAATTAAATTCCTCTTATTTTATCAAAACCAATCCTTATAACACTTATATCTTCCTGAATACACAGGCCCTTTATTCATCCAATTATAAAAAATGTAAAAGATAACTGGTTTGAAAGATAATATAATTTACCGGACAAAAATGCACTTACACAAAGCTGCACAAATCTTTATGTACAATACTATCCGGCAGCAATTACACTTATTTCAACATTGGCATTTTTGGGCAATCCTTTTACTGCCAATGTTTCCCGGGCGGGAAAGTCTCCGTCAAAATACTTGGCATAAATCTCATTTACCCGGCTAAACAAATCCATATCACTTAAAAAAATAGTGGTTTTAACTATATTGCTAAAATCCATTCCGGCTTCGGCAAGTATAGCTTTTAAATTCTGCAATACCTGGTGTGTTTCTTCAATGATATCTGCATTGGCAAGATCGTTTGTACCTGGCTTTATAGCAACCTGGCCTGACACAAATAAAAGATTCCCGGCTTTCACGGCCTGGTTGTATGGTCCAATAGGTGCAGGAGCATTGTTTGTTTGGATAATTTGCTTGTTCATGATTTTCTTTAAGAATTGCAAATATATCTTTTATCAACCACCTATTTTTGTAAAAATTTTCTTGTAAATGCCAATGAAAATAGCGAGAAAACGATATAGAAATTAAATCACGGATGAGCGCCAAAATGATGAGAGCGTTTTGGGGTTAGCACAAACATTTGTGCTGCGGGCAGCATCATTCATTATAACATCTAAAATAGTCAAATGAGTTTATTGTTAAATATTGATACGGCTACTGAAGTCGCTTGTGTGAGTATTGCTGATAATGGCCATATTTTACAGGAAGCCATAAACAAAGAACAAAAAGACCACGCTTTTTTTTTACATACTTCTATTGACGCCCTCTGCAAAAAGGCAAACATTCATTTAAGTGAATTAAGCGCAGTTGCAGTTACAGCCGGCCCCGGCAGTTATACGGGTCTTCGGGTAGGAATGGCGGCCGCCAAAGGAATGTGTTTTGCGCTGGATGTTCCCTTAATTACAATTGGCTCACTTGATGTTATGGCCTGGCAAT
>JANYFI010000101.1 GCA_025362765.1 Ferruginibacter sp.
AAGTACATGCAAAATTATCTAAACGAGTTTTGCTACAAGTTCAACAGGAGGTTCTTTGGGATAAAATTGTTTGACAGGTTAATCCTGGCGGCTATTTCCACTTCGTGGTTCAAACCTTGCACCTAATTGCGGATAATCATTTGAACTTCATAATACATGATCCAATTTCCGGTTGTTTTTGTATCCATATTTGTTTAGCCTTTAATGGCCTTCCAAAGCTGGAACATTTAATAATGGATCATGCTTCCCTTTTACCAGAGTGGTGCACTGCTATTTACCGAAATGGGGCATTGTTATTTACCGATCACAACATAATCGCTAGGATTTTATCGCCTTGATAGTTTTTATAATATTTGTTTGAGAAACTCTTATAATATACAGTCCAGGAGCCCAATCTCTTCCGAACCGGAATGAATTACCAGAACGTCCAGAAAGGTTATAGACCACTTTGCCATCTGCGCTTAATACGGTAACTCCTATAATTTCATTATTTCCTCCATCTACAATTAATCTAAATTCAGCACTAGAAGGATTTGGATAAATACTCAATTTCAACTCAGGTATGCTTGCCAGCGGTGTCAGGGATTGAGTTGTTGAATTTAAGAACCCGGATGAATCAAGTGCGGAGATGTCAACATTACCAGTAGCCAAACGCGCCGTTCCGGATTCCGTTATTGTTATACTGGTGGTGGTAGAAGCCCCTTTGGAATCTTTTACAAGAATGTTATAGTATCCGGCTTTTACCGTGAAATTTCCTGTACCGCTGTATGGAGGGGTCCCTCCGGAGGCAGCCACGGTTAATGTAGTTGTGCCTCCAACGGTAGTGATTATTCCTGCGGTAGAAGACGCACTCAACAGAGCGGTAGCAACCGGATCACTAATTGTGATACTTGTTGTAGTTGAAGCTCCCAGAGAATCTTTCACCAAAATGTTATAGTATCCGGCTTTTACCGTAAAATTCCCTGTGCCGGTATAGGGAGGTGTGCCTCCCGCTGTGGTTACGGTTAAAGTGGTGGTACCTCCAATAGTTGTAATTATTCCAGCGGTAGAAGACGCACTCAACGGTGCGGTAGCAACCGGATCATTAATTGTGATGCTTGTAGTTGTTGAAGCTCCCAGGGAATCTTTCACCAAAATATTATAAGTTCCGGCTTTTACGGTAAAATTCCCCGTGCCGGTATAGGGAGGTGTGCCTCCTGACGCAGTAACTTTTAAATTAGTAGTACCACCAACAGTTGTTATTGTACCTGCGCTTGAAACTGCAGTTAACGTAGCAGGGGGGGGAGCGGTAGCGGATTTAATAACCTGGCTTGTGTCTTTAATTAAAATTTTAGATGTATAAGGTTGTAGCATAATACTTCCTGATTTATATACTGTTCCATCAGCACCCACATAAACATTTGGCAGCGATATGTTACGCTCAGTATTTGTTGGATTGTATTCAAAACGAACATAATCATCAATATTTGTTGGCGTTACAGTGGCCTCGTATAATTCTACATCATCAACATAAGTAGTTCCGCTATCTTGTGAAAATCTTAAGAATACTGCCGCATTTGTTTGAGACGCCAAATTCCAGGTAATAATTATTTCATGTTGTTGAACAGCAGTGTCTATACTACCGTGATAAGTATCTGTGGTGCCTGTATAATCGCCCAACCATTTTTGCATATAAGTGCTAAAACTGCCTAATTTAGTGGCTTTAGTTTTAAATCTTAAAACATAATTCTTATTGATAACGACTGCACCAACCGGGATATACATAAAGGTAGTATTGGTACTTGTTACACTACCTGTTAGTTTTGCTGAACCTGTACCCGTTATTTTACTTGTGTTATCCCATTCAAAGGTATGAACGGTAGGTGAAGACCCCGCAACCCATCCCGTTGTATTGCTGGAAAAAGTTCCGTTCGTACATTTATTGCTGCCAATTGTAACAACTGTATTAGCCGGAATACTTATAGGGGATCCTTTGGAATGACTGTCATAAGCTGGATATTTTGCGTGCCATGATTTTAAACTATAAGTACTAAGTAAAGACGATGCTGTTGTATTTGTAAGGAAAAATGGAAAATCGTTTTGAGGATTTGCATAATAGTTGCTATCAACAATGCCTACATTACCCACACCGTTGAACCTGTCTGTTTGTAACCATAACAACTGGTCAGTTTTTTTCGCAAAAAAAATATTGTTTGTAATAGTGTTATTGCTGACATGCATGTACCCATCAAAAGCATCATTAATTGATAATGCTCCACTATAATAATTTAATCCAGGTTTGTAATTGCCTGTGTTATAAACTGTATTACCCCTAATAGTAATATTTTGTGACTGTGACATATAGATACCTTCCCAGGTATCAAAGATGGTATTGTTTAAAACCTGCACATTTTGTGAGGTTGCATCTATATATATTGCTCTGGCATGTATATCATATAAAGAAGAAGTAGTACCACCGATTGCACCAACAGCTTTTGAAATAATATTATTGCTGATAATGACATTGGTTGCGGGTGCCAGACCCCTTTGACCGCTGTTATATATACCGCCGCCATCATTTTTTACTGAACAAAAATTACTTATTATATTATTACTAACAATAGTATTATTTTTATTTTGTTTTAACCCAATCCCATTATAGCCAATGCTGTCAATTATATTTTGTTTAATAGTTAAGTTTAACGAGCCTGCAACAATACCTACACTCCCGTCGCCTTCAGAATATCCTGCAGAGGTAATCATGCCAGGATTAATTCCTATTCTTTTAATAATGTTATTCTGAATTGTTACATTAGTGGTAAGGTAACTTGAACTTTCGTATATCCCATCCATATTAGCATCGCTAATGGTAGAATTTTGTATAGTTAAATAAGTAACATTGTTACCATACTCAATCGCATTAATCCCTGCAAAAGAAAGGTCACAATTATCAATGGTTATATTGTTACAATAGGCTAATGACATCATCACGCCTTCGCAGCCTTTAAAACTAATTCCTTTTAAAATAATATTTGATTTAGTTGTACCCGAAGTATATACCATGTTCACTAAATTGGTAAGTGTTGCTACCTGGATAGATGGAGGGGGCGCAGTATAATAAATTTTAATTTTTTTAGTAGTCGCATCATAAAACCACTCGCCATTCTGGTCCAATGTAGAGAGATGTTTTTCTATAAAATAGCCATAACCTGCGTCCATTGACGAAGTTGCAGAACTGGTATAGCTTATTATATTTCCGGTATGGTTAGTAATTAAAGACCGGGTTGATGCCCAATTGTTTCTTCTTATTAGTACATCACCACCTGTCCAGTTTGGAGAACTACTTAACTGGTTATCAGTAATCGAGGAACTGCCTGAAAAGCTTTCATAAGTTAGGTAGCCTCCATTAATAGCATTTGCATTGGGATACCTACCCATCGGGGTTAATATACCATTAATCACCACCATATTTAAGGTGGATAATCCACCAGGAACTGCTGCTTCCCATATATTTCCGCCTAGTGAAGTCCAGGATGATATAGTTGTAAGTCCGGTAATTACGGGTTTTGCCCCAGATCCATAGGCCCCAAAAGTGATCCCACTGACTGGTGTAGTAAGTGTACCATAAAATGTGTCTCCACTTTTAAATAAAATTACATCTCCACTAGATAGGGTGTTCAAAATCGAGTTAAGTTTAGTTATACTTTGCCATGGGCTCGTCTGATTTTGTGCCTGGGTAATTGAATAAGCGTCACTACCCGTTGAGCTGGAAACATAATAGGTGTTAGCAAAGCTGATCACTCTTACAAAAATAAATGCCGATAAAAAAGCAAAATACTTTAAAAAATGGCTGCGTTGATTTTTTGGATGTTGATTGGATTGTTTGATCATGATGGATTTTCAGAACAGTTGTGTTGCATTAAAAAAATAATAATACTAGGTAATGTCAGTGTTTTTCATAAAATTGACCTCATTTTCAAAAAGAACTACTTAGTAGGTTGTGAATTACTGTCTGTTTTGTAGGTTTTGCTAAAAAATTAACCATACCGGGTACTTAAGGAAACAGTAGTAAAATATTTTTCACGCTTTGGTAGTTGAATATTGGAAATAAAATCTTTTTTCGAAATTTTACAAATACCATGCCCAAAAAAAAAAATGTGGAAAACCCTAAATTATACTTATTAACAATCTTCTGAGCATCTTAATAACTAATAAATTTAAAATTGCTGAAGTGTTTTTCGATCACCACAATTCGATACGCCCACAAAGCGTTTTAGCCACAGTGGCTTCAAAAATGTAAACAAAATTTAAAATCTACATAACGGATTGCTTTGGGATTAATAACATCCTGGATTCTGATAATTTAATTGGAAACCTCCTGTTTATTCTATATAAATGACTTAGCATTGCAAAATAAAAATGATCTGACAAGAACTGCTAAATTGAAATGGTAGTAAAAACTTAAACTAAATGCTTTTTAATTCATTCCACTTCCTGTTTTTTTTTATTACAGTCACCTCTCTTTACTTTCTCCTTCCCTTTAATAAAAGGTGGCTCCTGCTTTTAATTAGCAGTTGTTATTTTTATATGGCGTTTGTGCCAATCTATATTTTAATACTTGGCTTTACGATTGTGATAGATTATTTTGCTGGTATTTTGATAGAAAATTCGGAGGGGAAGCGCCGGAGGTTATTTCTCATCTGTAGCCTGGTGGCCAATATTGGCATCCTCTGCGTTTTTAAGTACTACAATTTTATCAATACCAATTTCTCTTATTTGATGCACGGGTTTGGCCTTCAGAACCCCATACCTTATCTATCTATTTTACTGCCGATTGGTCTTTCTTTTCACACGTTCCAGGCTATGAGCTATACGATAGAAGTCTATCGCGGCCATCAAAAAACAGAGCGCCATTTTGGGATTTACGCTTTGTATGTGATGTTTTACCCGCAATTGGTAGCGGGCCCCATTGAAAGGCCGCAGAATTTGCTACACCAGTTCAGGGAAAAACACCGTTTTAATAGCGACAAGGTTTTTGAGGGATTGAAAATAATGGTGTGGGGTCTGTTTAAAAAATTAGTGATAGCGGATAGGCTGGGGATAGTAGTTAATATGGCTTATAATAATGTAGAATATCAAACCGGTATTACCCTTTTATTGGCCACCATATTTTTCTCCTTCCAGGTGTATTGCGATTTTTCAGGCTATTCGGATATTGCCATAGGGGCTGCAAGGGTAATGGGATTCGACTTGATGACAAATTTTAGAAGACCAGTTTTCGCAAAAAATACCGGGGAATTCTGGAAACGCTGGCACATCTCACTTTCTACCTGGTTTAAAGACTATTTATATTTCCCCTTGGGGGGCAGCCGGGTGCCTGTTGCCAGGTGGTACCTTAATCTTATGATTGTATTTTTGATTAGTGGCTTATGGCATGGCGCCAACTGGACTTATGTTATTTGGGGCGGTATTAATGGCTTTTACCTGGTATTTGCCATTATTACCCAAAAGTACCGGGATAAATTCAATACCATTACCGGGCTTACCAGGTCGCCCCGGCTATTTCTTTTTTACGAAACTGTAATCACTTTTGCGCTCATCACTTTTTCAAGGATATTCTTCCGGTCTCAGTCTTTAGAAGACGCCATTACCGTGATAAAAAAAATTGCGGCTTTCAAAGGATCATTCACCAGTATTGGTATAAATACACTGGCTTATTCGTTTGGCGCCATAGCATTTTTGCTGGCGGTAGAATTCAAGCAGGAGTTTTATAAGGGTAGTTTTACCTTATCAAGAAACAGCAACTTTTGGGTAAGAAACGCCTACTATTCTTTCCTGATAATACTTATTATCGCCATTGGTGTTTTTGATGGCAGCCAGTTTATTTATTTCCAGTTTTAAATAGTTAATAGAATGATAGCAGATTTGATAAACAAGCCCGTAGCACAATTCTTCATGAAGTTATTTGCGTGTTTGGCGCTGGTATTTATACTGGATCGTGGCATCGGCCACTTTTTTAAAAAATATTATTTTACACAAAAAGGAGGGTACGACTACCAGGCCACCTATGCCATTGACAGTACACAAGCAGATATCGTAATCCTTGGCTCGTCCAGGGCCGCAAATATTTTTGACCCCAGTGTTTTTGAAGCGCAACTCAACTTGTCCTGCTTCAACACCGGGAGATATGGTTATCCGATATTTTACCATTATGCGGTACTGAAAGCCATTACAAAAAGACATCTTCCAAAAATAGTGGTGCTTAGTTTTGACGCTGGTAATTTCAGTGTAAATCAGGAGGCATACGACCGATTAAGCAGCCTGTTGCCTTATTACAAAAGTCATCCTGAAATAAGGCCAATAGTTGATTTAAAAGGGCCCTATACCAACCTGAAAATGCTTTCAGCAATTTATCCATACAATTCTCTGCTGTTACCAATTGTATCAGGCAATACAACATTCAGCAAAATAAAATATGCTACTATAAATGGATATATTCCTTTGCAGGAAGTGATCAGTGGCCCTTTAAGAAAATTTGATTACAGTGTTGAAAAGAATTTAGATACTGTAAAAATAAATTGTTATAAATCTTTTATCAAAGAATGTATTGATTTAAATATAAAATTGTTTGTCGTTTGCCCACCTTATTTAATCAATGCCATTGGTATAGATCATTCAATTATTGAAGCAAAAACTATTGCCAAACAATTCAATATTGATTTTTTCGATTATTCGGAAGATACATTTTATATAAACAAGCCACAGTTATTTGCAGACTACCGCCATTTAAATGATAAGGGGGTAGTGCTATTTTCAAACAATGTGATAGAAAAGATTAAAATGAAAGTTGCCAGTATTTCCGCTGATCACTGAGGAATGAATCAAAATAGAAAATAACCTGCAACAGTTTACTAATAGCAAATAATTGGGCAACTACGTTTGACTATTATTGGAAGATAAAATGGAATCTAATATTTTATAAATGAGCCTGCTTCAAAGAAACAGGCTCATTTTATTTTTGTGATTTTTTGTTGTATTAATTAATGTTCACTTAATAATGTTTTTGTTATAGCCTGGTCTGTGGTAAATAATTTTGCATAATAAACTCCTGTATTCAAAGCCGCTATTTTTTTGTCAATGACGTTAAATCCTTTTTGAAGCGTAATTTTATTAGTATACAATATCCTTCCACTAACATCCGCTAAAATAATCTGTATTGCCTGCTCTGAATTACTATTAAGTAGCATTTTTATGTTTGAATTACTTACAGAAAGGGCTACATTGAATAAGGTAAAAGAGGGCACATTTGTTACAGATACACGCACAGTCTTACTATATTCTATGCTGCCATCAATATCAATCATTACTAACCTGTAGAAATTTATTCCTTTTGCAGGGAAATTATCAGCGAAGTTGTAATTGATTTGAATATTGACGAGGTTATTTGCATTGAGTTCCCCAATATTTTCAAAATCCTTTCCATTGCTGCTTCT
>JANYFI010000608.1 GCA_025362765.1 Ferruginibacter sp.
CCTTCGGGCAGCCGGACGGCCTGTCGATGACTTAGACCTATTGATTGGCTGCACGGCCGTGGCTCACGGCCTCACGCTTGCTACGCGCAACACTCGCCACTTTACCGACATCTCCGGCTTGGGGCTGGAAAACTGGATTGACAATCCGTAATCACCCCGCCGCCTGAGCGAAACCCAAGATTCCGTGCTACTTTAGCTGCCGCAAGCCCCCAACGCCCCGCCCGCCGCCCCCGCCGCTGAGTGAAACGGGAGCTTCTCACAACAAAACAGTTAAGTGAAACTTGTAGACATACCAGTGGATGCGCACAGTCCCTAGTGTTAAATTTAAGCACCCAATCAGTGAATGTATTTCGGTAGAAATTTATGGAGACACTAGGAAACGAAGAACATATTATTATAAAAGGAGATGCAATAGAAGCTCTTGAAAATGTTGTAAAGGATAATTCGGTAGATTTAATATTTGCTGACCCACCCTACAATATTGGTAAAACTTTTAGTGGACACATTGAAAAATGGGAAACTGATGAATTGTATCTGGATTGGTGCTATGAATGGATACAGCTTTGCATTCAAAAGCTAAAGCCAAATGGTAGTCTATATATAATGACGTCTACGCAGTTTATGCCGTATTTTGATATTTTTATACAAAAGCGGCTAAGTATTCTGTCTAGAATAATTTGGGCCTACGATAGCTCGGGAATGCAGGCTAAAAATTATTTTGGCTCTATGTATGAACCTATTTTGCATTGTGTAAAGGATATTCGTAATTATACATTTAATTCTAAGGAAATATTGGTCGAGGCTAAAACTGGTTCTAAGCGTAAATTAATTGACTACCGAAAGAACCCGCCTCAACCATATAATACTGAGAAGGTACCTGGCAACGTTTGGGATTTCTCGAGAGTGCGATATAGAATGGATGAATACGAAAATCATCCTACCCAAAAACCAGTCGCCTTATTAGAAAGGATAATAAGAGCCAGCTCAAATCCTGGTAGTACAGTGATGGACCCTTTTGCTGGAACATTCACAACTGGATTCGTAGCAAAGTCTCTTGATAGAAAGTCGGTAAGTATTGAGATACAAGAAGAATATGTGCGGATAGGTCTACGGCGTTTGAATATTTTGAACGAGTACAAAGGTCAAGCTCTTAAAAAAGAGGTAAGAACTTTTGAAAAGAAAAACAATAAGCCACATAACACTCCAACCCTTTTTGGTTAAGAATATGGAAAATGCGTTTACAGTGGTTATTAAATCAGTTCTAGGTAAACATTTTGGACAAAATGCCGAAACTGTTTTTGAGCATAGCCCGCTGATTCAGTATTTGAATCGAAAAATGAAGTCTGCAAACAGAGGTTCGAAAGCTCGTGGAAGTTTTGCGAATATCTATGCTGTTTACGTTTTAGTTGAGGATTACATTGAAAAAGGTTTTCATGAAGGTGGTGACTACGCATCTTATGAAGGTGCCATTTATAAAAAGCTTTTCGCTAGGCAGAGAGAAATGCCATTTGGAGCCAAGTTGCAAAATCATGCCTTAAATAACCGACTGAACTCGGAATTTGAAAATTGGTTTCCGTCTTTAAACTTGGTTCCAATATCTCGCCTTGCAGAATCCGAAAGATATTGGATTAACAAGTCTTTACTGACGGTTAACGTTGGTGAAACTGAGTTTAATATTGCAAAGTCTGTGATAGAAATAATAGAAGAATACATAAGCACTAAAAAGGAGTCTTTCAATATGTTTCTTCAAGCTTGCCAGGATATGCAAGCTCTTACCATAGACAAGGATTCTAAAGCAGAATCGTTTATTAACGACCAGCTAGCTCCTAACGTAGATGCGCGTCTTTTTGAAATCGTTAGCTATTCTATTTTAAAATATCACTACCATGACCAAAAAATATTTTGGGGTTATGAATTCAAATTGGAATCGTTGCAAGAGGAGAACTTGGTGCTTTATAAAACAGGAAGGACTAATGCAAATGATGGAGGTATTGATTTTGTCATGAAACCTTTGGGCAGATTTTTTCAAGTCACTGAAACGCTTGATTTTAAAAAGTATTTTCTTGATATTGAAAAGCTTCAAAAGTATCCACTGACATTCGTTATTAAATCTGAGGATTCAATCGAAGTGCTATTAAAAAGGATTGAAGATGATGCACTGAAATTTTATTCTGCAAAAGCAGTAGTGAAAAAATATATGTCTTATATGGAAGAACTTATAAACATACCTGTGCTAAAGGAGAGGTTTGGACAAGCAATTAAAGCTGGTTATTTAGATAATATCTTGACAGAAGCAATCAACCAAAGCAAAGTTGAATTCAACTTTAATGATGTTGAATCGGAAGGCGACTGATAAAGTGTCGTGATTTGCTGTGTTAATTTCATTATTTCCCGCCAAAAAGTCCGGAAAACCCTTCTCGCACCCCGTTTGCTAGTCCCTTCGTAGCTACTTCCTCACCCGAAGCACCCACTACGACCCTAGTAACCATGGACATTAAAAACTTCACCATCAAGGCGCAGGAGGCCGTGCAGAAGGCCACCGAAATAGCCGGGGGCAACCAGCAGCAGGCCGTCGAAACGGGCCATTTACTGAAGGGCCTGTTCCAGAGCGACGAAAGCGTCTTCTCGTTTCTGGCCAACAAGCTGGGTGCCAACCTCAACATCCTCACGCCGCGGCTCGATGCCATTGTGGCCGCCTACCCCAAGGTGAGCGGCGGCTCGCCCTACTTCGCCAACGACGCCGCCGCCGCCGTGCAGCGTGCCAACACGGCCATGAAGGACCTCGGCGACGAATTCGTGTCCGTCGAGCACCTGCTGCTGGGCATCCTCGGCGGCAAGGATGCCGTGGCCACCCTGCTTAAGGACACCGGCTTCAACGACAAGGATTTGAAGGCCGCCATCCAGGAGCTGCGCGGCGGGCGCAAAGTCACGAGCCAGAGTGCCGAAGACCAGTACCAGAGCCTGAACCGCTACGCCGTGAACCTCAACGAGCAGGTGCGGCGCGGCAAGATGGACCCCGTGATTGGCCGCGACGAGGAAATCCGCCGCGTGCTGCAAATCCTCTCGCGCCGCACCAAAAAC
>JANYFI010000111.1 GCA_025362765.1 Ferruginibacter sp.
GATAAATTAGACGCTTCGAATAACTCCCCTTTAGGGGATGGGGGGCACAGGTTAGATTATTTAGACTTACTGGAGTCAGAATCCATTCACATTTTTAGAGAAGTAGCAGGACAGTTTGAAAGGCCGGCTTTGTTATTTTCCGGCGGTAAAGATTCTATTGTACTGGTACATTTGGCGCTGAAAGCTTTTCGTCCCGGTAAATTTCCTTTTCCGCTGGTACACATTGATACTGGCCATAATTTTCAGGAGGCGCTCGATTTCAGGGATCAGCTGGCGAATACCATTGGCGAAAAGCTGATTGTCAGAAGCGTTGCCGACACCATCAAAGAAAAAAACTTAACCGAGCAAAAAGGAAAGTTTGCCAGTCGTAATGCGCTGCAGACATATACCTTATTAGATACAATCGAAGAATTTAAATTTGACGCCTGTATTGGTGGAGCGAGAAGAGATGAAGAAAAGGCAAGAGCCAAAGAAAGAATATTCTCTGTAAGGGATGAATTTGGACAATGGGATCCAAAACTACAACGTCCCGAATTATGGAATACTTACAATGGCCGCATACACAAAGGCGAGAACGTTAGGGTATTCCCGATCAGCAACTGGACGGAACTCGATATCTGGAATTACATCAAAAGAAATAAAATTGAATTGCCTTCTATCTATTTTGCACACGACAGGGAAGTACTGGAATGGCAGGGGCAACTGGTAGCCACTTCAGAATTTATTCAGCTCGATGAAACTGATAAAGTGTCTGTAAAGAAAGTACGCTACAGAACGGTAGGGGACATGACCTGCACAGCAGCCGTTGAATCTACCGCCAGCAACATTGATGACATCATCAAAGAAATCATCGCTACCAAAACCAGCGAAAGAGGCGAAACAAGAATTGATGACAGGGTGAGCGAAGCAGCGATGGAAGATAGAAAAAAGAACGGGTACTTTTAGGAGTTATGAGTTATAAGGTATAAGTGCAAAAGGCAGAGAATGCATTTAGTACAATACTTTTAAATTTTAAAGAACTCATAACTTATTACTTATAATTTATAACAAAAGAATGGGCGACAGTATTATTAAAAACAAAAGTTTTTATTTTGCCATTCGAATAGTGAAGTTGTATAAATTTTTGCAGGAGGATAAAAAAAGAATACGTCCTTAGCAAATAATTACTAAGAAGTGGAACAGCAGTTGGAGCGTTGGTGAGAGAAGCACAAAACGCCGAAATTACAGCAGATTTTATTCACAAACTTGGTATTGCGCAAAAAGAAATGACGAAACATTATATTGACTGGAGCTACTTCTCGAAACAAAATATTTAGATGAAAAAGAATTCATTAGTATTCAAACAGATTCATTGGAACTTTTAAAAATGATAAGAAGTGCTATTATAACTTCTAAACAAAAAATGAAGTAGCTGGTCAGAAAAAACTCATAACTTATAACTCATAACTAATAATGGACATACTAAGATTTATAACCGCAGGCAGTGTAGATGATGGAAAAAGTACGTTGATTGGGCGCTTGCTGTACGACAGCAAATCAATCATGATTGACCAGTTGGAAGCAATTGAAAAGCAAAGTAAAAATAAAGATGAGGGCGAAATAGACCTTGCGTTATTAACGGATGGCCTTCGTGCTGAAAGAGAACAAGGGATTACGATTGATGTAGCCTATAAATATTTCAGCACACCCAACCGAAAATTTATTATTGCTGATGCACCGGGGCATACACAATATACCCGCAATATGGTAACAGGCGCTTCCAATAGCGACCTCGCTATTATTTTGGTTGATGCCCGCAATGGAGTGGTAGAACAAACCCGCCGTCATTCTATCATTGCATCTTTGTTGAACCTGCCGCACGTGGTGGTAGCCATCAATAAAATGGACCTGGTAAATAATTCAGAAGATGTGTATAATAACATCGTAATTGATTATGCGGAAGTGGCAACTTCGTTAGGTTTAAAAGATATTAAATACATTCCCATCAGCGCCATCAACGGTGACAATATTGTAGAAAAATCGCCGGCATTTCCATGGTACGAAGGCGAATCATTATTGCACATTTTAGAAAATGTGGAAGTAGCCAACGATATCAATTATACTGATGCCCGGTTTCCGGTGCAATATGTTATTCGCCCGCAAACAGAAGCTCTACACGATTACCGTGGTTATGCCGGTAAAGTAATCAGCGGTATTTATAAAAAAGGAGATAAAATAACGGTACAGCCATCAGGCCTGGAAAGCACCATCAGTGCCATTGAAATCGGCGGTAAGGAAGTGGCCGAAGCATTTGCCCCGCAAAGCGTAGTGCTGCATTTAAGTGATGATATTGATATTAGCCGCGGCGATGTAATTGTACAAAATAGCAATCAGCCATCGGTAGAAAATGAACTGGACGTGTTGTTGTGTTGGATGGGAAATAAACCGTTGGTGCCAGGCAATAAATATTTGTTACAAATCAATAGTCGTGTTACAAGGGCTGTAGTAAAAGAAATAGAATATAAACTGGATGTAAATTCTTTATTGAAAGAACCGGCTCCGACACAGGCGGCATTAAACGATATTGTAAAAGTAAAAATTAAAACAGCTTCACCCGTTCCGTTTGATTCATATAAAAAATTACGTGTAAACGGCGGCGCTATTTTAATAGACGAAACAAGCAA
>JANYFI010000114.1 GCA_025362765.1 Ferruginibacter sp.
AATATAATTGATTTTTTATTTTCTCTCTTGCTTTGTTTTACTGTATTCATGTAAAAAAAGTAATATTAACGAAAGACCCAATTCTCCTTCGAGCCCATCAAAAATAATGGTTGGTCAGATTTCAGGATTTGCAATCGATGAATTAGGACGAAGTGTTGAAGGTGCTTCTGTGACATTAGGAGGACTTACAACCATTACTGACAAATACGGCTACTTCGAAATTAGTAATGCCCAGGTTGCAGAAAACGCAGGTAACATATCAATTGCCAAAACAGGGTATTTTACTCTTACAAAAACTTTTGTTCCAACAAAAAATGGCGATACATTTTTAAGAGTAATGCTGTTAGCTAAAAAAAGTGTCGGCACAATCAATGCTGCTACGGGAGGAAGTTTAACAGCTGGTGCCGTTAACTCTGGATTTTCTGTTGTGATTGCATTGCCGGCAAATGCACTGGTCTTGGCTGCCTCCGGCACAACGTACAATGGTACAGCTTCAGTGGCTATGCAGTCTCTAAGCACATCATATAGTCGCGACTTTTACAGAATGATACCAGGCGATTCCCGGTGTATTGATTCAAGTGGAAATGAAAAAATTATTGAATTTAGCAATGTAATGTTCATTGAGTTTTCTGGCACCGGGGGTGAGCTTTTAAAAATAGCCGATGGCAAAACTGCTTCACTTACACTGAATATACCTAATAATAGTCCATTCCCCCCTTCAAATACATCTATGTGGTATTTTGATGATTCAACCGGATTTTGGAAAAAAGGTGGCGAAGCTATTAAAATTGGGAATAGTTATAAAGGGGAAATTAATCGCACCGGGTGCTGGAATTACAATGACATTGTGAGTGATAAAATACTAAACTTTGATTGTAAAGTGTTGGACCGGGAAGGGCATCCCGTACCTAATATTTTAGTGGGAGTTGAAGTCGGTGGGCATTCTGTCAATAATTATTTATACACAAATTCCAGTGGATATGTAAAAGGCATCTTCCCTGCAAGCACCAACACTCCGGCTTTTTTCCGAATGTTTAATGGTGAAGAGCCAGATTACTCACAGATTTCCTATGAAAAACAGATCAATTCTCAAACTTCTGATCTTTCTTTTGGTACGGTTATTTTAGATGCTGAACGCATTATAACCCTTCAGGGAATTTTGGACGATTGCGAATTTGGATTACAAAATAACAGCTATATTATAGCAGGTACTAGCCTTGACTTAAAATCTGGTGACAATTATTGCTTTCATCTAACGCCAGAGAATATTAATAGCTTTAGAATTAATCTTAGCCATCAAGGTGGAGTTAATTTCCCCATATATTTAGTTGCAAAAAATAATAAAGATCAACAAACAAGCTTGCCGTCAATGGCTTACATGAATCCTGGAAAATATACATTGCCCACTTTTGAGGTCTGTAATCTGCCAAATCTTGAATATATGAATTATGTAGTCGACAGCGTAGAATATACATATCGTTCATATTTTAATGCCGGCGACATATTCACCGAGACTGCTTATTTTGCTAATTATCCACCAACAGGTAGCCCACGAGACGTGATAAGTATAGTCGGTAAGGATTCACAATCGACAACTGGAATGTATTTAACTTTTAACAAGATTGCATCACAAGTAGGTTCTACCAACAATTATTATAATTATATTTATTCGATGAATTTTACGCCTTCGTATAATTCAACTTTTCCTGACCACATTGACCCCGCAATGTCCCAAGTTACTATAACGGAATATGGTAACATTGGCGAATATATATCGGGCAGTTTTATAGCAGTTGCCAAAGAAGATCCACCTTCCACAATCAAACACCTTATTAATGGAAATTTCAGAGTAAAGCGTGTACAATAACTGGATTCAATAAATGTTATTGCTTCCTTGATATTTTGTAAAAATTGGGTACATTTCAAATTTTCAAAAACCACTTCACTTACTTTTGCAGTAATCTTTATTATATCAACTAAAATATTTTCCAATGGCAGCAAAAATTACAATGGGCAGTACCGGCAAACTCAATGTACCT
>JANYFI010000127.1 GCA_025362765.1 Ferruginibacter sp.
TATATAATCGTAATACTCAGGCTGCCGGGCTGGGTTAATGTATAGCGATACGGTATCAATATCGCTGAATGATTTTTTTTCGGTTTCAATAACTGTATTGCCAACGGAGCCTTTTCTACTGCCGATCGCCACTACGGGGTGCTGGTTTGCCGCTAATTTTTGTACCGCAAGGTAACTGTACCGTGCCGGATTTTCTGATGCGCCTATTACCAGTGTTTTTTTCATTTGCATATTTTTTTATTACAAAAATCTTGCCTTTAGTTCTTCGGTAGGAATTATACAGGCATCTTTCTTGCCAAACCACCGGTAGCGGTTTTTCGCTATCAGGGTGTATACTGCATCCCTCATAAATTTAGGAACAATGGTAAAATAATAAAAGTAACGCAAGCCGCCTTTCAGTTGCTTTGCAACTTTTAATGCAGCCGTTGATTGGGTATATACCTTGTTATCCTGTATCAGGGTAAATGACGTAAAATTAGCTGAAGGCAGCTGGTATTGTTGCAGCAATTGCTGCCCGGCCCCGCTTTGTAAAGAAGTGAATAGAAATTTATTATCCGGGTCATGACGGATTACAAACTGTACCGCACCATTGCAAAGGTTGCAAATACCGTCGAATAATATGATGGGTTTTGATGTCATTAATTGTAAAGTTAAACCTGATTTTTGAAGATATTTTTTTCTAAAATTAATTTTCTAAAATGTCTTTAACCGAATTATTCAGGGTATCATATTTAAATTTATATCCAGCTGATAATAGTCTTTCTGGAACAACCCACCGGCTTTTTAAGATTAATTCAGTTTCAGTTTTTATGATAACAGCTCCGATGCGTAGCATCCATTCTGATACAGGCAATCCTATTTTCACTTTCATGTTCCATCTTAATAGTTGCATAAGGGTTTTATTGGAAACAGGGTTAGGGGAAGAAGCATTGAAAACCCCTGTTAAACTTTTTTTCTGCTGCAAAAAAATAATAATATTGAATAAGTCCTCGATATGTATCCAGCTAAACATCTGATTACCTTTACCCTGAGTTCCCCCCAGACCTAAAGTCACGAGGCTTTTCAGTGGTTTTATTACACCACCATCTTTACCAAGCACAATAGCCATTCTTAAAGCAATTTGCCGTGTATCCTTTAGATTAAAACCAAAGAAAGATTTTTCCCAATTAGTGGCAACGTTAACGGAAAATCCACTCCCTATTTCTCCTTTATCTTCTGTCATTGCCCTGTCTTCTGCATGCCGGTAGATAGTAGCCGTGCTGGAATTGATCCAAAGTTTTGGAGGATTTTTGCAAAGAAAGATAGCTTCGCCGAGCCTGTTAGTGGTATTAATCCTTGAATCGTAAATTTCTTTTTTATTTTTTTTATTGTACCTGCAGTCCACAGATTTTCCGGCAAGGTTAATAAGCATTTCTGCATTTTCCAGCACCTTTATTAGCGCAGTTAAATTTTGCCAGTTTGTATGACCTGCCTGTCGGGAGATAATATGTACTTCATATCCCAGCGATATAAATTTATCTGATAGATATTTTCCAACAAAGCCCGTTCCTCCGGCGATAATAATTTTCTTAGTCATTTTCTAAAGTTAAAAAGTCGAAAAATAATTTGGGATAATCAAAGAAATAAAATACGCAACCAAGGCAAAGTGAAAAAGTTAATATTTTGTAAATTCAGAGATAATTGAAAATAAAATGCAAAATTAAAGCTGCTTAGGCAGCCCAATTATTTTAAAAATCAAAGGATATTATTTAAAAATTTTCAGCAAACCTCCGAGGAACCAACTTTCATCCGCCTTTACCATCATTTCTAACATTTTATCAGCTTGGTTACCAAATTTCCTTATGCCACTCACGGTATCGATAAATTGCTTTACATCTTTATCTTTTTTATCACCTTCAATTATTTCCAGCTGACTTAATAGCTTAAGCATAGGGTCAAGCTCCCTTTTTTTTCTTTCTTTAATAATTTGTGTAGCTACTTTCCATGTATCTTTTTCCGCTGTAAAATATTCTTTTCTCTCTCCCTGCATTACTACTCTGTCCACCAGCCCCCAGCTTATCAGATCACGAATATTCATATTTACATTGCCGCGACTCACGTTTAGTTGTTCCATGATGTCGTCCTGGGTAAGCGGCTCAGCACTTACCATTAACAGGGCATGAATTTGCGCCATAGTTCGTTTAATGCCCCATTGTGTTCCGAAAGCCCCCCAGCTACTGATAAATTGTTGTTTAGCCTCTGTCAATTTCATTTTCCAAAACTAAATAATATTTCTGAATTTTCAAAATAAATTGAAAACAATAAATTTTATCGAACAAAAAAAGGCGCTGGCGTATTAAGCCAGCGCCTCAAAATATGTTCATAATAAATTACACCAGCATAGTCACCGGGTTCTCTAAAAACTTTTTTAATGTCTGTAAAAAAGAAGCACCCACCGCACCATCCACACTTCTGTGATCGCAGCTCAATGTTAATTTCATTACGTTGGCTACCGCAAAACCATCGCCTTTTTTTACAACTTTTTCTTTGATGGCACCCACCGCTAAAATAGCACTGTCTGGCGGATTGATGATAGCTGTAAATTCTTCTATATCCATCATGCCGAGGTTGGAAATAGTAAAAGTGTTACCGGTAAATTCATTCGGCTGTAATTTTTTCGCTTTTGCTTTACCATATAATTCTTTGGCGTCTGCCGCAATTTGTGACAATGATTTTTGATCTGCAAAGCGGATCACCGGAACAATCAATCCTTCGGGCAGGGCCAACGCAGATCCAATATGAATGTGTTGGTTATGGCGGATAAAATCTCCCATCCAACTACTGTTTACATCCGGGTGCAGGCGTAATGCCATTGCGCTTGCTTTGATAACTAAATCGTTAAAAGAGATTTTAACGGGACTTACCTCATTCATTGCTGTTCTTGCAGTCATGGCATTGTCCATGTTGATTTCCATGGTGAGATAAAAATGCGGTGCGGCAAACTTGCTTTCACTTAAACGGCGGGCAATTACTTTACGCATTTGCGTTAAAGGGGTGTCTGTAAATCCTTCCTGGCCGGTTGCAGTAAATGCCGGGGCTGTTGGAGTTGTTGCAGTTGATGTTTCTGCCGCTTTTGCAGGTGTGGCAGCAGGCGTATAATTGTCAATGTCTTTTTTGGTAATGCGGCCATTGTCGCCACTGCCATTTACTTTTGATAAATCAATTCCTTTATCAGCAGCTAATTTTTTTGCCAGGGGAGAAGCTTTAATGCGTTGGTCGGAAGACGTAGCTTCAGCATTTTCAGTAGCAATTTGCTCAGCAGGCGCTGTTGTAGTTGGAGTAGTTTGAGGCGTTGAAGCAACCGCTGCATTGGCACCTGATTTTTCTGCGGCTACATAAGCGCTTACATCTGTACCAGGTTTTCCAACAATGGCAATGATTTCGTTTATTTTGGCGGCTTTGCCGGCTTCTACACCGATATATAATAAAGTACCTTCTTCATAACCCACCACTTCCATGGTAGCTTTATCCGTTTCCACATCAGCCAATACATCGTCACTTTTTACTGTATCACCCACTTTTTTATTCCAGGATACTATCTTGCCTTCTGTCATGGTATCGCTTAACAATGGCATTCTTATTTCTTTAGCGCCAGCGGGAAGGGTAACTTTTGCGGCAGGAGCCGGTGCTGCTGCTGCAGGTGCCGGAGTGGAAGTTTCAACCGCCTTTGCAGGTGCGGCAGTTGCACCGCCTTTATCTCCTTCAAGCAATGCCTGAAAATCTTCTCCTTCTTTTCCAACAATGGCGATGATTTGGTTGATTTTTGCAGCTTGACCTGCGGGTACACCAATATAAAGTAATATGCCATCTACATAGCCGTTGACTTCCATCGTAGCTTTATCAGTTTCCACGTCAGCCAACACATCATCACTTTTTACCTTATCGCCTACTTTTTTATTCCAGGTCACTATTTTTCCTTCTGTCATAGTATCGCTCAACAGCGGCATGCGTATCACTTCTGCCATAATAAATAATTTCTGTTTTGTTTTTTAATTGAAGGTCGAAATTAATGCAAAAAAGGGAAATGTACTATTGTTCGTTAATTAGTCAAGCTCTAATTTCAATCTTTCTTTCAATTCCTTTACCAGCGGATATTCTTCAATGATCTTCAGATATTGTTGTTTGCGGGTTAACGGTATGTCTGTTACAATCCCGGTATCTGCTTTTTCTATAACCAATACCTGGTACGCCAGCAACCTGTTATTAAAATATTGTTGCAGGTGTGGCACCAGTTCAGCCCGTTCTACTTCAATAAAGGCTTTGTGTATCTCGCCCATCGTAATTATTTCGATGGTATTATTATCAATTACTTTTAATTCGGCAGCCTTAAAATTAGTTACGGCAGAAAAATTACTTTTTTCCCGCAATTTTTCAATAAAGTGTCCCCAACACACGTACAGTTCCTCCTCCGTAATTTTTGCAGCCTCATTGTTACCTTCTTTATTTTGTTGGGTAATTTGCTGGCGGATTTTATTTAGGGATCCAAGTGTTGTTTTGGGTACAGTGGTAGTAGTTGAACCCTGGTTTTGTGCAGTTAAATTACTGGTTATTTTTTTTATTGGCAGGGAGGGTTCTTCAATAATTAGTGTTGCTTCTGTCCGTTGCACTGCAGCTTGCTTGCGCTGGGGTGCTTGCTCAGCAATGGTTTCAGCAGCCTGTTTTTTTACTTTTTCGATGGGTAGGGCCTTGAAAGCGATTGTTTTTGAACCATCAATTAGTTTTTTTTTACTTACAACACCATCGTTGTTTACCAATTCCAGCGCCTGTTGCAGGTAGCTAAGTTTGATAATGGTAAGTTCTACATGCAGGCGCTTATTGCGGGATTGCTTGTAATTTAATTCGGCCTCGTTTAAAATATTTAAGCCGCTGATGATAAATGACGCCGGTATTTTTTGCGCCGTTTGTAAATATTTTTGTTTAAAATCTTCGGCGACTTCCAGCAGCATGGCTACTTTGGCATCGCGGCTTACCAGCAGGTTGCGTAAAAATTCAGCAAAACCTTCCAGCACCGTATCGCCTTCAAAACCTTTGCGGTTTATTTCATCATACATCAGCAAGGCACTGCTTAAATCCTGCTGCTGTAAATAATCCAGCAGTTTAAAATAATAGTCTTCATCTAAAATATTCAGGTGTTCCAATGTATTGGTGTACGTAACGGCTCCATTGGTAAAACTTACAATTTTATCAAGAATACTCAGCGAATCCCTCATACAGCCCTCGCTTTTTTGCGCAATCACGTGCAGGGCTGCTTTATCTGCTTTTATCCCTTCTTTGCCACAAATTTCCTGTAGGTGCTCTACCGTATCATTATTGGTGATGCGCTTAAAATCAAATATCTGGCACCGGCTTAAAATGGTGGGCAGTATTTTATGTTTTTCTGTGGTGGCCAAAATAAAAATCGCATAAGGCGGAGGTTCTTCCAGTGTTTTTAAAAAGGCATTGAAGGCGGAAGAACTGAGCATGTGTACCTCATCCACGATGTATACTTTGTACTTACCAGCCTGCGGCGCAAAGCGTACCTGTTCTACCAGCGTGCGGATATCATCCACTGAGTTATTGCTGGCGGCATCCAACTCATGTATATTTAAAGAAGTGCCTGCATCGAAGGAGATACAACTATTGCAACTATTGCAGGCTTCCCCGTCTTTTGTTTGATTTTCGCAGTTGATGGTTTTGGCTAAAATTCTTGCACAGGTAGTTTTGCCCACACCTCTTGGTCCGCAAAATAAAAATGCGTGTGCCAGCTGGTTATTCTTAATAGCATTTTTCAGGGTGGTGGTAATGTGCGCCTGCCCTACCACGGTTGAAAAATTTTGCGGCCTGTATTTTCTTGCCGATACTACAAACTTATCCATGTGTGCAAATTACGATTAATGCCATTTTTAAAAGATAATTATTTAGAACTATGTTGTTTTGAAAACCTACAACATAGGATGTCGTTTAAATTCTTTTGATCTGTCAAATAAATAGCGGTAAGTAGTTAGTTTACGGCTTTGAAAAACTTCTCCCAGGCCCTGTGCAATATTGACCATTTTCGGGTTAAAGTCGCCGATCCACTGCATTTCATATTCTGTGTAAGGCAGCGAGGCTGTTTGAATTATTTTAGCGGATTCCACTACAATATAGGCATCAATACCCTGGCCCTGCCACTCAGGAACCACACCAAAAACAATCCCGCAGAACTTTTTATTTGGCCTGAATTGTTTGCACCACAAAAATTGTAATTTTTGCAGCACACCAAATTTTCCATTGAGGTATTTAAACCATTGATTTAAATCCGGCAGGTTTACAAATATGGCAATGGGCTCATTTTTGTGGTAGGCAAACCAAATGATTTTTTCATCCATCACCGGTTTCATTTTGTTGAATAACAGTACTACCTGTTCCCTGGCCATTTGCTTTAATCCACCATGCCCTGCCCATGCTTTGTTGTACACGGTGGTAAAGTCCGCGGCATATCTCTCAATCTGTTTTTTATCAATGTGGCTGGCGGTAAAATCAGGATTTGTTCCAAAACGGGCATGTCGTTCAAACATTTTATCTCCCAGCGAATCTTGTGGATGCATACCAAAGCAAAGCTGGTTGAAAAAAAGCTGAAATCCATAATTTTCAAATAGCTGCCGGTAATAAGGGGGGTTATAATTCATGCAATACATTGGCTCTGTAAATCCTTCCGTAACCAGGCCCCACCACCGGTCCCGCTCACCAAAATTGATGGGGCCGTCCATTGCTTCCATTCCTTTTTGCATCAGCCAGCGTTTGGCATTGTCTAATAACAGATCAGCAGCTTCCTGCCGGTTAATGCATTCAAAAAAGCCAATGCCGCCAACCGGAACATCGTCGCCTTTATTTTTATATTTTTTATTGATGAATGCGGCGATACGGCCAATAAGACCGCCATTTTCATCTTTTAAAATCCAGCGCTCAGCTTCACCAAAACGAAAGGCTTTATTTTTTTTTACATCAAAAACTTCTTCAATATCCTTATTCAGCGGTCGAATCCAGTTAGCATCGTTTTTATACAATAGTGCGGCCACCTGCAAAAATTCTTTGGCAGCTTGGGAATTATTAACGGGAATTAATTGCATAGATATTTTATGAAGATGCAAATGTAGTTAAGGTGATGCACACTTTTATCCGGTACGGGGATGCTAAATACTCATATCGGCCATAATGCCATAATGGTCTGACCAGGGAACGGTGAGCCGGTGGAACTGGTTAATGCTGTATTTTTTATCTGCGAAAATATAGTCGATCCGGAGGGTGGGCGAAATAAATCTAAACGTTCGGCCAACGCCAGCTCCTTTTTGTAAAAACGCATCCTGCAGATTATCTTTTATGGTAAAATACGTATATGAATTGGGTACGTCATTAAAGTCGCCACAAAGAATGGCAGGATAAGGGCTTTTTTGCACAAAATCGTGCACTATATCTGCCTGGTTTCCACGGAACCTGTAGCCCTTTTTTAATTTACCAACGATTGTTGCAGCATCCTTCAAGCCACTTTTTTCACGGCGTTTTATCTTGTCAAGACTTTCATATTCTTCAGTGCCAAATCTTACCGACTGAAGATGCACCGTAAAAACTCTTACGGTTTGGTGGTTAACTTTTACATCGGCAAAAATCATTTGTTGTACTGACACCTCGTCGCCAAAATCATACATTCCTGTATTGGTAATAGGATATTTTGAAAAAATAGCCATTCCCATTTCAGTATATTTTTTTTCACTATAGCTTGGCAGGTAGTAGTGATATGGGTAACCCATTTTTACGATTTCATCAATAGTGGGGTCAAATAATTCAAGGTTTCTCGTCTCCATAAATTCCTGAAAACACAATATGTCTGCATTATATTTTTTTACTTCGGCCATCATCAGCGGCCGATCGCTAGTGCCTCCTTTTTTGGCTTTGTTTAATTCATCCCAGCTGGAAACATTCCAGGATAGCACCCGCAGATTACCCGCAACTTTTGCTGCTGTAAACGGTTGAAAAAAATGTAGGGCAAAGGCAACTTTTATCTGCTGAAAGCTCACCAATAAAGCAATGAACGAAATGAGCATGCGCTTTGATTTTGCGATAAGCCAGCCAAAGAAAAAAATGACAACTGCCACAAATAACAAAGGAAACAACAGACCCAATATGCTGATAAACCAGAACCTGCCTGGATTGATAAACGGAACAAGGCAGCTGAACAGGTAAATAAAAACTATTAAAAAGTTCAGCAGTAAAAAAAATCTGCCGGTTATTTTTTTTGAAAAAGACAATGGAAATACTTTTTTAAGCTAACGAATTGGCCGAAGGTATATTTTATAGACGATTTTTAAATATAATAAATCCCGCATTTCCGAAATATTCGACCATTGTTCCGGTTATTCATATGCTAATATTAAAATAAGGAACACTTACTAGATGAATATTTATTCAAAAACAGACAATTTAAACCAGTTGCAAAATATTGATTGTTGAATTTCAAAAATTACTTTGCAACCCTTACCTTTGCGCTCTAAAAAAACACCTCATTACAATAAAATTAGATTTATGGCCAATACAGGTAAGGTAAAATCGATCATTGGTGCCGTTGTTGACGTACAGTTTGACAGTGACAGCAAGCTTCCTGAAATATTA
>JANYFI010000135.1 GCA_025362765.1 Ferruginibacter sp.
CATTATGGGCGGCAGTTACGGCGGTTACGCAACGTTGGCCGGCTTGACGTTTACACCTGACGTGTATGCTGCTGGCGTGGATATTGTAGGGCCAAGCAACCTGTTTACTTTAATGGCCAGCATTCCTCCATATTGGGAAGCAGGGCGCAAAATATTTTCGTTGCGGATGGGCGATGAAAATACGGAAGCTGGTAAAAAAATATTGCACGATGCAAGTCCGTTGTTTAGCGCCGATAAAATAAAAGTACCGTTGCTGATTGTGCAGGGAGCCAACGATCCACGGGTAAACAAAGGAGAAAGCGATCAGATAGTAATTGCCTTGCGGAACAAAGGATCGAAGGTAGATTATATTTTGGCAGATGACGAAGGACATGGTTTTGCAAAGCCGGTAAATAACCTGGGCATGGTGGCCGCATCAGAAAAATTTCTGGCAAAATACTGCGGCACCCGTTACCAGGAAACAATGGCTGAGGATGTTGCCAAACGCTTAAAGGAAAATACGGTAGACATTACTAAAGTAACATTGATTAAAAAAAGCAGCGTTCCGTTGCTTAAAAGTATGCCGTCGCTTTCCGGTGATTTAACTCCCGGTAATTATAAATACACCGCCGGGCTGGAAGTGCAGGGACAAAAAATTCCTGTTACGATGAACCGGTCTGTAAGCTCCCGCGATGGCAACTGGAATATCGCTGACAGCCTGAGTGTGATGGGGCAGCAGATAATAGCCATGTCCTCATTTACACAGAGTAGCCTGGCAGGTGTAAAACAAATTACTGAACAGGGTCCTGTAAAATCAACAATAAATTACCAGACAGATAAAGTTGATATAGCCATCGATATGAGTGGCAAGGTTACCAGCAAGTCGTTGCCAATTGACGGACTTTGTATCAATGATGGTGCGGGGCTCGACATGATTGTGGCAAGATTTCCCTTAGCGGCTGGTTACGCAGCTTCATTTTATGTTGCGGACGCACAAACACAGAAGTTAAAAAAGATGATCCTGAAAGTAACTGGTAATGAAACCGTCAATGGCATCAATACTACCGTGGTGAGTGTGGTGAACGATGAAAATGAAAACGATGCTGCTACATTTTATGTAGACCTGGCTAAAAAAATGGCTATTAAAACAGTGCAGATTATTCCTGCAATGATGAACGCAAAACTAACGGTGGAATTACAGTAAACGATCCTATTATTTTTTGAAGCCTCCGTTATAAAATAGCGGGGGCTTTACTTTTAATACAACCCTGTAGTATTTACCTTGCTTTATCAAACTACCGCTCCTTAAGGGAAAAGGCAACCTTTTAGTGACACACGCTGTCACGTTTTTCAGCTATATTTTTCCAATTCTCCTGGCATGAACGAGCGGGCCTTGATTACAGAAACAAAAGGCACCTGGCAAAAGGGGGAAGTGAAGTTTGGTTTAATTTATCCAGGATTTTCAGTTGAAGAAAAATAACACAAAACCCAAATGGTAAGAAAATATGTGGCGTAAATCAACTTTATTCTACCGGCTTTTGAATGGCCGCTTTCAACAAATTTGTTTTATCAAAACTATTTTCGCAAAATTTAATAAACAGCCTTGAATTTCAGAGCGAATAATCAAACTGAAGAAACAAAACATGGACCCGGTTAATACTTAGCAAAATTCATCCAGTTAATATATTGGTCGGTTTGCTTTCCTATTTGAAAACTGGCGTTGTCAATACTGTGAATGGTAAGTGTGTCGCTAACCCCGCTTCCTGTCAGTATAAACAAACAGTGTAATTAGTCCAGGCGGTGATACCACTGTAAGAATAATAAACCGTATCAGTGTCTGTAAAATTTAATGCTTCCCGCAAAGTTGGTGGCAACGAAATTATCATACATCGTCTGCGGCCCCTTCCATTGATTATTGAGAAAGCTGATAAACTGTTTGCTTAATTGGCATAGTAGTGTTGGCCGTATTACTGATTACTACCAAAACACTGTCTCTAATAGAAGCGCTGCCAAATGCAGGAAAAGTAGAAATATTAAAAATCGGTATCGGTTGCCACGCATGTTTCAGCGTATCCGTAACAATCTTTGTTATTGTTTCTGTTTTTTTACATGCTGTCTCTGTAACACCGATTAAGATAAAATAGAAAAATAAAAAAGGCAGATAAAAGATTTTCTTTAATCTCATAAGGTGCAGAATTACTTCAATAATAATTGGTAAAAGAGAAGTTAATGTACGGCATTAATATTACTAATTTTTAACAGCTTAGTTGTGTTTTTGTTAAATGCAACTGTGAGTAAATCGAATGCTTTGCAATGGCAATAGAAGCCTGGCAAAATATTTAGTCAGAAATATTAGCCTTGCAAAATAAAACAGGGTATTTGAAATAACTTCACCAAAACAACTTACATGCGTTCAGTACTTTTTATCGCCTGCTATTTTATCATCGGCCGTTCAATAGCGCAGACAGATTCATTGGCTTCAAAATCCCCAACAAATTCTGGTTTTCTTTCTTCCTTTGACGGCACTAAAATTTATTATGAAGTGCGGGGCAAAGGCAAGCCGGTGTTGCTGCTGCATGGTTTTATTGTAAACGGCAGTTCCTGGAAGAGAGCAGCCTTGTACACCGACCTGTTGAACGCAGGTTACAAAGTAATTGTGCCGGATATGCGGGGCAATGGCAAATCAGATAAGCCGCATGATTCTACGGCGTATGACAATGATGCCGAAGCAAAGGACATGATACAACTGATGGCCTTGCTGAAAATAAAAAAATACAGCGTGGCGGGGTATTCAAGAGGGTCCATTATTGCCGCCCGTTTATTGGTACTGGATAAGCATGTTCAAACCGCCGTGATGGGCGGCATGGGTACTGATTTTACCAATCCACTATGGCCAAGAAGAATTATGTTTTACAGAGCATTGATGGGTGATTCAATTCCGGAATTAAAATCGATGGTGAGTTATGTTCAACAACAAAAACTCGATCAGCTGGCATTGGCTTATTTGCAGCGGGCACAACCATCTACCTCCAAAGAAATATTGCATAAAACAACCCAACCAGTCCTGGTTATCAGTGGCAGCGAAGATGCAGACAATGGGTCTGCGGGCGAACTGGCAAAGCTTTTGCCACACAGCACACTGGCAACTGTTCCCGGCGATCATAACCATGCATCGGCCACGGCTGAATTTTCAAAAGAAGTGATTGCATTTTTGCAGCACAATCATTATTAAAGGAAACTTTTTTTTAAAAGAGGGTCGCTCTAAAAATTTTATAGCACGAATTGTTTAGCAAAGCATCGATTAATTTAACCAAATGACACAACCAACCACAAACCCACAGGAAATTACCGCAGGCATAGTAGGTTTAGGCCTGATGGGCTGCAGCATTGCCACCTGCCTGTTAATGGCGGGCCATCGGGTGGTGGCCGTTGCGCCATTGCCTGCCGATTTGATACATGCAGCAGAAAGAATCAGGCACCATTTACAAAAATCATGGGAAGAAAAACTCACAGATAGAAGTCCTGATTATTTTTTTGAGCGCCTCCAAATAACGGAAGACTACAGCAGCCTACAACCTTGTCAGCTCGTTATTGAATGTACCCTGGAAGACCTGGAAATAAAAAAACAGGTATACCAAAAAATAGAAAATGTAATTGCCGCAACGGCGGTGCTTGTCTCCAATACTTCGGCCATACCGATTACGATTTTGCAATCCTGCACAAAATTTCCTGCAAGATTTTTGGGCCTTCACTGGGCGGAGCCTTCGCACACCACCCGTTTTCTGGAAGTAATTTGTGGTGACCAAAGTGAACTTCATTTTGGGGAATGGTTGTACAACCTCTCGCATTGCTGGGGAAAAGAACCAACGCTGGTACGAAAAGATATCCGCGGCTTTATCACCAACCGCTTAATGTACTCCATGTACCGGGAAGCCTGTTCACTGGTGGAAAAAGGATACGCCACGGTGGAAGATGTTGACAGAGCCTGCCGCAATAACGCCGGTTACTGGATGACGCTGGTCGGCGTTTTCAGGTGGATGGACCTTACGGGTGTGCCCGCCTATCACACCGTGATGAAAGAGTTGTTGCCCACGCTAAGCAACCAAACGGAAGTGCCCAAACTAATTGAAGACATTGTAAAAAACGGCGGCAGGGGCGTAGTTAACGGCAAAGGATTTTATACGTATACAGAAGAAGAAGCCAGGCTATGGGAAGAAACATTTACTGAGTTTAGTTACGATATACGTGAGCTGGCACTGAAATATCCTGCGGATGTAGTGCAGCGGAAAATTGTTAAAAATGTGGAAGCTAAAAAGTCGGATGAGTGAAATGTTTATGCTGCTGCTCTTATTTCTTTAAAATAAGTTGCTGAGCATTTTTTAATTTCCGGCTTTGCTGAAAGGGAACTAAAAGAAACGGTTTAGCCAGATACTGTTTAAAATGCGGAATGGGATTTGAACACTACCCGGTTAAACGATACTCTCGTAATTTTAAGCGTTGTAATTTCGATGTCGGTAAAAATCGGTACACGCAGCCAATATTGCTGCACAAAGCTTCTCAGCCGGTCTCTTCGCCTCTGTATCCGTACAAAAGCAGTCTGCGACTAGATGGAAGGCATCCCTGTAACCAATATCTATTACGGTCTTGCCTGGTTCAGCGCACTTTTATCTGTCGTATTACTTACCGTAGGCTTGTGGAATGCAAGTCTGGAGAAAAGTGAAAAAGGCTTCTACGCCATGTCGTTTATCCTCAGTCTTTTTTCGGCCATTGCCGTACAAAAAAATACACGGGATATGAAAGCAGCCAAACTGCCGCCAGAGCCATTTTAACAATAGGCAATAAAAATTGTAATTGAAGAATGATAAAAAGCTACCGGTAATGTACCGGCAGCTTTTTACTATAAAGAAAATATTTTTTTTTCGTCTTTATACCAAATAACGTACACTGAGGACGGATTTATGGGGAGGCGCCGGTGGATAAATGGCGTTATTTTCTTTTTTCTTTTTCCATTTATCCGCATGGTAAAAAGTTTGGTACAATATAAATGCGCCACATACAATCAATACAACCCCGGTAATTTTATTTATGATGTTTAAATTATGGGTTGTTAGTTTTGGCTTTATTTTACCCGCCAGCAATACTTTAAAAACATCAGATAAAATATTTACAGCAAGGCAACTTGAAAAAATAAGGATACGGTAGTTAATCGAATAAGTTTTTGCAAAAACGGTCGCGGCGGTTAACCACTCGAAAAATAAAATGGGGTTAAGGGTATTGATGGCAAAGCCGGTAACAAATAATGTAGCTACCTGTGTATGGCGCAAACCCTGTTGACCGTTTTCTATAGGTGCCACGGCTGTGCCCTTAAAAAAAACATAGAAGCTGCCCAGCCCCACCAATAAAAATCCGCCACCGTAACCAATTTGCCTGATATAGTGATCTGCAAAATGGGCTGTAAAAGCAGTAAACACATTGCTGATGGCAACAAACAGTATATCACTAAGCCAGATG
>JANYFI010000139.1 GCA_025362765.1 Ferruginibacter sp.
GCTGGCTTCTTTTTTTCAATTCATCAATCAGGTGTTGCGATTGTTCCGGAAACTGCGAATCAACGACTACCAACCCTTCCTTGCCCATCATAAATAAAATGGTGCCGCCTTTTTCTGTAAACACACCGATGTTATCATTCAGCATTTTTATTTTCCATGCCGGATCGGCTAGAAACTGCGCAAGTGTTTGATTGTTTAAAAAAGCAAGCCCGGCCAATGTAAGACTGCTATTGCGGAGAAAATCTCTTCTTTGCATGGTAAATTAGTTATGACTTAAAGTTACGATCAATTTTTAATCACTAAAAATATAGTAACATTTAATTCCATTAAATGGTTTGCTTTTTAAGGTATTTTATTACGGCCATCACATCCTCATCGCCTAGTCCATCTTTTTTTGCATTGTTGAAAGTCTCATTCAGTCCCGGCATCAGTGGAGATTGGAGACCAGCGTCTTTCGCCAGGTTTAAATCTTTCACCAAATGTTTAAGGGCGAAGGCTGCGGGGTAATCATCGTTTAAAATGGAGGCAGATTTCAATTTGGTAACGCCGTTGCCACATGCGCTTTCATTTACAATGGTGAGTATATCCTGTTTGCTTACGCCATGTCTTACCGCAAAAAGAACGGTTTCGGCAAGGCCTTCTACATTTAAACCCAGCAAATAATTGATGGCCAATTTAGCTGAACTACCCACTCCTGCGCCACCCAAAAAAAGCGATAACTTGCCAAGTATGTCAAAAACCGGTTTGGCTTTTTCATAATCTGCTGCTGCGCCGCCGGCCAATATAATCAGCGTTCCATCCTGCGCAGGTTTAACGCTGCCCGAAACTGGTGCTTCCAGGAAATTCATTTTATTTTTTTTACATAGCTCAGCTAAATATATGGAGGTTGCAGGAGCTACCGTACTCATGTCAATAAAAAGCTTTCCAGGCGCAGGTTTCGAGAGTAATCCATTCGCACTTTCAAAAACGTCCTTCACCGCATTATCATCAGACAGCATCGTTACAATAATGTCGCAATGTTCCAACAATTCCTGCGGACTTTGTGCCGAACCGGCACCAGCGTCTGTCAATTCTTTTTCTTTGTTTTTTGTGCGATTAAAAACAGTTAGTTCAAAGCCCGCTTTTAATAAATTTTTTGCCATGGGGTTGCCCATATTGCCGAGGCCTATCCAGCCTATTGTTGGTTTGTTCATCATTTTTTCAAAGCAATTTTATGTCAGAATAATTAATTTGCCTGTTCAAAAAAAACTGCCGCCTTAAAAATGGTACAGTTTTTTTTTTGAATGTAAAATAGTCAGTGTTGAAATACTGCTATTGTCTGTTCAAACTAATACTCCAGTTTTTTGAGAGAAGGCGCCTTTACCCAGGTGGCTATTACAACAAAAAGCGTCATACATCCACCGAATACAACGGATGGAATTACGCCCATTAATTTTGCCGCTAAGCCACTTTCAAACTGGCCGATTTCGTTGGATGAATTGATGAACATGGAATTTACGCTCAGCACCCTGCCACGCAGTTCATCGGGTGTTTTTAACTGCATAATATTGCCTCTGACAACCACGCTAACACCATCAAAAACTCCACCCGCCAGCAACGCAAAAAAAGATAACCAGTATATTTTTGAAAGGCCAAAAATAATGATGCACACTCCGAAACCCGCTACTGCTATAAAGAGTTTAATGCCTTGTTTTCTTTTCATTGGTTTTAACGTAAGCGCAATCACCATGCTGATAGAACCTATGTCAGATGCGGCATTCAGCCAGCCAAAACCAATCGGGCCAACATGTAGAATGTCTTTGGCGTACACGGGCACCATGGCTACCGCACCACCAAATAACACGGCAAAAAGATCCAGCGTAATAGCGCCCAATACCTCTTTGGTTTTAAAAACATATTTTAATCCTTCGGCCACCGCTTCCAGTGTTTTCTTTTCTGCACCAATACCCGGCGGTTTTGGTTTTAACCTGCTAAGCAGGAAAAAGCCACAAATGATCAGCGAAGTAATCACTATAAAAGTGCCCGTTACATGCAGCCAGGCAATTAAAAAGCC
>JANYFI010000173.1 GCA_025362765.1 Ferruginibacter sp.
CCTGTTGTACTTCTTCCGTACTATATACATCTTTCATAATTCTTTCATCAAAAAGTGGTGCTGGCGGCATAACGCCCCACAAGCCGCCTGCATAAAAGCCACTTCCCCAATATGGCTGCCAGCTATAGTGCCTTGATAGGTCTATTTCATGCTGGCGGGAAACTGGCTTTTGCGTATCAATATCCGGACTTTGTTGAACCTGCTCCTTTGTGAGATTCACCGGAAAATCGCTTCCTTCCCAATCAGTATTTTGTAAAGCCATCGGCGAAATAAGCACCGAACGGCCGAAAAGCCAACTCCCGGTTTTAACTGCCAGGTAACGGACTGACCAACTTTTATCGTCGAAGTAAAATGATTCCACCTTGCCTATTTCACCATCTGTAGCTCCAATACCAAAGCCTGTCAAATTTTTTAGATTACGTTGCATATAATTTATTTTTAGTTTTAAATAATTGTTTTATCTTTTTCGTTGAAGGGTTGGATGTTTTTTTATAACGCAGATTTTAATGCAGCACAATTTTCATTCATTTCGTTTAAATGAAAATTCAGAAAAATTATTTAAGTATATAAGCGCTTTTTAAATCCCCCTCAAAATCATTATACACGCCTGGGGCATCTAACTTCTTTTAGCTCGAGTTTGCGTTGCTTTCTATTATGCCGGTTTGCTGACTGTGCAAAAATTCCCATTGCCCACACAGCAAACACACCAGTTAATATTATTCTGTTCATGGTTTTTATTTTGATAGCTATACTGCACATTTGCCGCCAGAACATACTTCTTGTAAATGCGATACTTTAAATGTACAAGAGATGCCTGCATATCGCCATGAGTACGACAATTAACTGATCTGCTTACTGCTATTGTTACACCGGGTTGGTGAATGTCGTAGAGCTATTTCCTCAAAACAGGATATTGAATAATCCCTGTTTACAAATTGTATTAAATATTTACAGGTTGGTTTAATACATCGCCAATCTCACATTTACCACGGCATAATGCCACATACATACACTGGATGGTTCAATCAAATGTTGCACTTTAAAGAACTATGTATACATTTCAAACATAAAAAAGCTTCTCAATACTTTGAGAAGCTTTAAACCAAATCACCTTAAACCCTGAAAAATATTTCTAGCTGAAAATACCTTGGAATTTGTCCCTATTTCACTCATCACTGCTACTTGCTCATAAAAACTGATCGGGCAATTCAGGCTCAAACAAAGCCCTTGTATTGTGAAAAATTGTTGTCTGCTGTTCGTCCTCCTGACAGTAATTGCCAAGGAACTTTTAACGGGTTGCATTTGGCTCGAATCCTTTTAATTTACTTTATTAATTTCCTGCATCTTCTTCCATATCATAAACAAACATATTCGACAGCGAATTACCGAGGCTGGGAGCTTTTTCTTCCGCATAATTTACTACTGCACAAATAATGCCCGTAACCTGTTGTTCACTTATGCAGTATTGTTCAGTGAGTTGGCCAATTAACTGTTGCATTCTATTATTTTGTTTTAAGTTGTTTGATAGTGTAAACCTACTATACAATACCTGCCTTTTAATTTTACAATCGTTGGTTGGGCAAAAACAATCGGCGAACAGGCTTTTAAACATTTTGTAGTTAGGTCAAAAATTCAAAACAACTCTCCCTTTCCTGTTTGCCTGAATTTACGTACCTGTTCTATTGGCAGATTCCAAGCTTTATAACTATCTGCAGCATGTTGCTGTATTAAAGATGCCGCCCTGTTCACATGTTGCCGAAGCAGCTCCTCTTCTGTTTCTGCAAAAACGTCATCAATCAACTGGCTAAGCTCAGGCACTTTACCAATTACCTGGCCAATAAATACTACAAAAAGTGCATTGGCTCCTTCAATGCTGATGCCTGCATCGCTGGCTGCCTTTTCTATTACCTGGCACATATTGTTTAAGTTTATTTAGTGTTAGTGATAAATATTATATGCTTTTGAAAATTTTAAAGCTAAGACGTACCTTGTTTCAATATAAAATAAGGGGATTGTTTCATTGCTTCCATTGCTGCGCCTTGCATTATAAGGTTACAAAATTACCTGCACCATTAATTAAATAAAAGCGCAATCGCCGGAAAGGCAAAACTGATCGCTGGTGTTTTGCAAATTTTAAAAAGGAACAAATGCGTTGGTGTTTTTCTTTGTACCTAATGTATGAAGCAACGCAGGCAGTAATTAAACGGCGCAATTATTATTGGGCACTGAAAGAAAAAAAGTCACACAATAAATAGGTTATTGCATGGCAGTGTGGTGAAGCTTTTAGTATTAAAAAATATACTTAGTTAAGGGCTTTAAAATAATTAACATCGCCAGCTAAATTCGCCCGTAAAATAAATGCTTTATCATCGTTCTTAAGTTCCACGAAATAAGTATCTTCATCATCGAACACGCTGCCGAATAATACCATGTCAGTATCATTGCGTTCATTATCATCAAAGAATATCACTTTTCCTTTGGTGTAACCCTTGTATTTTTTGTTGATGAACTTTTGTGCTTCGGCTGGTAAATCTTCAAAAGATTTGGTCATCGTTGTACCAACTAATTTTGAATCAATATCGTAATAAGCTTCTTTTACCAATCCATCTTTTGTAAAGGTTACTTCATCAAAATTATCATTCCTTTCCCAGCTGGCATTGGCCACATCACCAAAATTTCTGAAAAATTCTTCCCTGGACTGGTACCTTACTTCAGTCTCTTTCAGCTTACGAAGTTCCTTCCGTTCTCCCGCCTTTTCATTTTTAATCAGCTTTTCTTTCTGATTAAGCGAGGCTAAATCGCTCTTAACAGCAACTTCATTGCTTTTAATTGTTGCATCGTCTGTTTGCGCATTTACGGCAGCAGATAGTATCATTGCTGCGGCAAATAAGATTATTAACTGTTTCATTTTATGTGTATTTTATTTGTTTTAACTATTTTTATTTCAATTCTACAGTACAAAACTAACACACAACAATACCCTTATCGCAACGCCATTCGTTTACCAGGCAAAATCTATAGTTGAAAAATAAGTTTAAACAGGTGGAGAATTATTTCAGGCTGTTACAACATCATAAAAACAGCTTGCTAAAGCTACAGGCATTACAAACATTTAAAGATGGTACATTTCTATTTAATAACTTTTTGTTGATCGCCAACAGATGGTTAAATGTTATAAATGCTATAGAACACTATAAAATTTCCGGAAAATTCCGGACTTATAATCTTAATTGGTGAAGTTTTTTATGGCAGCAGATGCAATAGGCGATGATTTACAAAATAGAATTTATGTATGATTTCCCTTTAAATAGCATCACTATCAAAAGCCTTAATTAATACAATACCCCACAATAAATTTTAAGCTAATTGTGCAAAATCTATTGATTGAAACGAACGCTTTTAAAAGCCCGCATATAACTGTTTGGCTTCAGTTAACGCTCCATCGCAAATAGATTTAACCGATTGGAAGTTTTGCTGAAAACTTACTTCCGTAAGCTTTTCGTATTCCAGCGCATCAAGAAAAGTTTGTAATTTTTCATTTAATCCCATCACGGAAATAGTTGTTTTAAGATTGTGTGACAGTTGCTGCAATTGACTTATCCCGCTGCTTTGCCAGGCCTTTTCCATCGCTGCCAACTCTTCGGGAATGGCTTCTATAAATTGCTCCGTTACCGTTTTTTCGTATTCCATATTTCCTCCGCTGATTTCCTTCATGTAGGCAAGGTCAATAAAAATATAATTCCCGATCCCTTCTTTTTTCGCTGTTGTTTCAGGCAGCATCATCAAGGAATTTACCTTTGTTAAACGGGTAATTAATTCGTGTAGCTGCTGCTCCCGAATTGGTTTAGATATATACTCATTCATACCATAGGTAAGGCATTTTTCTCTTTCGCCGGCAAGGGCGTGGGCGGTCATAGCAATAATGGGCAGGTCGTTTTTTAATTGATGCCGGATGAGCTGCGTCGCCGTATAGCCATCCATTTCCGGCATTTGTATATCCATCAATACAAGGCTGTATTTATGCGGATGCAATTGTAATGCATCCATTGCTTCTTTGCCGTTATTTACCATATCAAATAACAAATTCCAGCTTTTAAATAAATGCCGGATAAGGCTTTGGTTGATTTCATTGTCTTCTACCACCAAAACATACACCGCTTCAAAACCTTCGTGATTGATTACAGGGTATTGCTCCGGAAAAGTAGTGGCAACGGTTGCTGCTGCAATTTTATAGGGAATGGTAATGTAAAAACTCGTCCCCTGCCCTGGTTCGCTCTCAACAACTACGATTCCATTTTGAATTAAAATCAAATCTTTTGCAATGGAAAGACCCAGGCCGGTTCCGCCATACCTCCTGGTTACAGAATCTTCGGCCTGTTTAAAGCGATCGAATATTGTATCTAACTTTTCTTTTGCTATACCAATTCCGGTATCGGTAATTGTAATACCCGTGCTGATGACATTGTCTTTTTGACCTTCATTGGTAATCTTAATTGTAACAGTTCCTTTTTGAGTAAATTTTATGGCATTCCCAATCAGGTTTACCAATATCTGCGTTAACCGGGTGGCATCACCATCCAAAGTATCCGGCAACGATTCATCAATAAACGAAGACATTTCAATTCCCTTTTCAGTCGCTTTGCCTTTAAACATCGCTTCAATAGAATGAACCAGGGCCCCGATACTAAACGGTGCGGCTTCTATACGCATCATACCAGCTTCTATCTTTGATAAATCAAGAATATCGTTAATGGTTGTTAATAAATTTTCGCCGGATTTTTGAATCGTCTGTACATATTCTTTTGATTCTTCATCCAGTTTTTTTCGTTGCAGCAAGTTGGTAAAACCAAGAATGGCATTCATAGGTGTACGAATTTCATGACTCATATTGGCCATAAAATTTTCTTTTATCTGCGCAGATTCCTTTACCCGCTTTTCTGACAGAATTAATTTTTGAATAATGTTTATAATATACCAAAATAAAGCCGCTCCAAAAACAAGTACCAACACAATTAAAATAGTATTGAAACGCTGCGCCTTTTTGCCGCTGTTTATATTAGACGCAGTAAGCCTTGCGATAACAGCCAACCTGCTATCTTCAATATTGCGGGCAACGTGATAAATAGAATCCATGAGCCTTTTACCCCTTAGCGTAGCAATTAATTTTTCGGCCGGGGCCTTACCCTTTGCATAAAAAGAATCCAGTAATGCCTTACTGAAATTTATCTTTTTTTGTACCACCATATCTAATTCATCAATTTTATTTACCGTGATAGAATCATCCGATATTTGTTGCAGGTGGTCAAGATCGGTACTTATTTTCGCTATTTTAGCATCTATTCCAGTTGAATATACGGGGTCATTCGTGGAAATAACATCGTTGATATTACTTTCAATCCTTACTACATCCTTCTCTAATTCTTTTAGTTCAGAATTAATTCTATACTCATCTAAATACTTTTGATTGCCATCAATGAGCGCCAAAATATTTTTGGACGAATTATACTGCACATACAACAATACAAAAGTGCCGGCAATAGAAGCTGCCAGTATATAAAAGATAATTTTTTTACCCACCATGGTTATGTATTGTATTCAAGATAAATAAAAATCAGCTGTTGTGCCTGTCGGGCGGAATCTTTAAATAAATATGAAGAAAGTACACCAGCAGCAGGATGCTGAAAGCAATTCCGGCAAGTATTGAAATAATTGTAAGCCCGCTAGCACCTTTATCAATAAATTTCATAAATAAAGAAGAGAGTATAATTAATAACAGGGCATCTGAAAAAAATAATAAAGTGTAAATAATTTTCATTTCTTTTTTTTTAAAAATTCAATACTATATAAAAATTGAAGCTGCTGCTAATAATAATTTGAGCAGAGTGCATTTAAAATTATTCCATTG
>JANYFI010000207.1 GCA_025362765.1 Ferruginibacter sp.
GATAGTTTTTACACGGTTGTTGTACATGGACCTTCGCAATAAGTCCAACATAGAAAACAGCCGGTCGCTTATCAAAATTAACGAAGCAGAATTAAAAGCACTGGCACATGATTATTACGCTTTTGATGATGGCGTTAAATATACCCCTAAAGAACATCCCTATGCAAACGACCTGGATATTTTTGGCAGGGCATCTATTTTTCAATATTGCAACCGCACCACTTCTGAGATGGGTAGCGCCGCATTGGCAAACTGGCTGTTATACCCCGCTTCAATTGAAACCATTCTACAACGGCAGGAGGCTGTAAAAGAAATGGTTACCGTAACCGATTGGCGGCAGCAATTGCAGGCCTTCGGGCAACAACAAAAAATTACCGCCGCCACTCAACAAAGACTGCAGGATTGGCTACAGGCTGAACCATATTTTATCAGTAACCTCTTTTGGAAAATTATCCAATACGCCGTTCCCGTAATTATGATCACTGTAATTTTGTTGAACGTGGGAGACATCGTACCTAACATAGTAAGAAATTATTTTTTACTGGGTGCTGCCATCATTGCTTTTGTGATGGCAAAAAAAATTGCTCCATTACACGAGCAGGTAAGTAAGATGGCGGATGAATTGTCGGTACTGGCCAACAGCGTACGACTGATTGAACAGGCCCGTTTTACTACCCCGCTGTTAAAAGGCCTGCAGGAAAAATTTATTATTGAAAACAGCAATGCTTCTACCCAATTAAAGCAATTAAAAAAGATAGTTGAACGATTGGATATACGATTGAACCCGGTGGTATTTATTCCGCTGGCCATTATTTTTCAATGGGATGTACAGCAAGCCATGGCGTTGGAAAAATGGAAGCAGCTAAACAAACAAAATATCGGCGACTGGTTTGATGCCATTGGCTCGTTTGAAGCACTGCATAGTTTTGCAGGATTGATTTTTAATCACCCCGGCTGGTGTTTTCCATCTTTTAAGCAAGCACATTTTTACATGTTTGGTAAGGATATAGGCCACCCGCTGATTTACGAAGCAAAACGGGTCAACAACAATATCAGCATAACAGACCGCGGTGAATTAATGCTGATAACCGGCAGCAATATGGCCGGTAAAAGTACTTACCTGCGCAGCATTGGTATTAACACCGTGCTGGCTATGGCCGGTGCGCCGGTGTGTGCCGCTGCTTTTACATTATCCCCGGTACAAATCATCAGCAGCATGCGCATTGCTGATAACCTTGAAGAAAGTACCAGTACTTTTTATGCGGAACTAAAAAAATTAAAAGCCATCATCGACCGGGTGAACGCAGACGAAAAAATATTTATTTTACTGGATGAAATTTTAAGAGGCACCAACTCATTGGACCGTCATACAGGGTCGGAGGCGTTGGTAAAACAATTGATCAAACGCCGGGCGGCCTGCATCATTGCTACGCACGATGTGGAACTTGCAAGACTTAAAGAAACCTATCCCGAAAATATTTTAAACTTTCATTTTGACGCCCAGGTAAGCAACGAGGAATTGTATTTTGATTACAAATTAAAAACGGGCGTTTGTGAAAGTTTAAACGCTTCTATTTTGATGAAGAAAATTGGCATTGAGTTATAAAGCAATATTGGATGGCTGAATATATGATATATGATGTGGGATGTCTGATTTGGGATTGATTTCAACTTTAGCGATCATCAAATCAGACATCCGACATCTTCTAATAGTCCCTAACTCCATCCCATGCCGCTACCACTTTTTCGTGCGGATTGCTTTGCAATTGCCAGTCTGTATTAATCAACATTGTCTTGTACCAGCGCTGCAATAGCCGTTACTGTGCACACCCCCCCAAGTATGCGTTGGCCCTTCGCTTTTTTATACAAGTTGTTGGTAATGCCGGAGTTAAACTCATTCTTAAGTTCTGGAAAAGTTAACCGCTTACTTCCTTTTATAAAAAATCTTCCAAAGGCTTAAATGGTTTCATTGTTGTATCCCCGTTTAAGTGAGTCAAGGCTTTGGGCATAGCAGGTTGTATTTAAACAGCCTGCAGCTAATACAATAATAAAAAGATACAAGACTTCTTTGATTGGGTGTTGTTTCATTATTAGTTTTTTGAAGTGAGAAATATAATTCCTCCGGCTTCTGAGGTGGTAGAAATTCAACAATACCAAAATATTATTTATTGTTCTAAATATTTTAATGCCTGATAAAAAATCCTGGCAGCCTGTAAAAACCATCTGGCAAAAAAAAAGAGAACATCAAATTGACATTCTCTTTTCTATTATTTTTATCTCCAACCTGGAGAGACTCATAACTTATAACTACCTGCTTCTTCCCCAACCAAACCAGTCATTGCCGTTGGCAAACAACATCAGGCCCAATAACAGCACCATCCCAACAATTTGTGCGTACTCTAAAAACTTCTCACTGGGTTTGCGGCCGGTGATCATTTCGCCGAGTGTAAACAAAACATGCCCACCATCCAATGCAGGAATCGGCAATAAATTCATGAAAGCTAAAATGATGGATAAGAATGCTGTAATACTCCAGAAACTTTCCCAATCCCAAGGTGTTGGAAAAACGGAGCCGATAGTTTTAAAACCGCCCATTCCTTTGTAGGCACCGGTTTTAGGATTAGCCATTTTTTTAAACTGATCTACGTATCCCCCTAGCTTTTCCCAGGTTTTTGCAACACCTGCCGGAAAAGCTTCGAGCAAAGAGAATTTTTTATCATCTATTTTTAGCATGCCGAGGCTATCCATTTCATTAAAGTTTAGCCAGGGCAGCCCGATTTTCCCTTCGTTATTTACCCGGCTTTTTAGTGCCAGTTGTTGCCCGTTTCTTTCTACTTCAATGGTTACACTATCGTTCTTTTTTTTCTCCACCAGTTTGCCCATTTCATCTATAAAATTCACCGGTACACCATCCACAGCTAACACTTTATCAAAGTGTTGCAATCCTGCTTTTTTCGCATACATCGTGTCAAACATCTTATCAGAAAGATCGCCGACAACGGCACTTCTTCTAAACTCAATAAATCCCACGCCCTGCTTTTTCTTTTCTACCAACTGGCCTATCAGGTCGATCGGCATCACCAGTTTTTTTTGCTGACCGTCTCTTTCAATCGTTACATTTAAAGCGGTGATCATTTTTGCGGGTACATCATCAAAATACTTTATATCCTGCCCGTTAATAGCCAAAATTTTATCGCCATTATTTAACCCAAATTTCAGCAATAAACTGTCGGCACAATAAATACCGTTTTTAAACGAATTGTTCACGATTTTCTGCTCTCCCCAAACAAATAAAATCATGGCATAAATAAAAAATGCGAGCAATACATTTACGGTTACACCACCCAGCATAATGATCAGTCTTTGCCAGGCCGGTTTACTTCTGAATTCCCATGGTTGTGGTGGTAGCTTCATGGCTTCTTTGTCCATGCTTTCATCTACCATGCCGGATATTTTTACATAGCCGCCCAGTGGCAGCCAGCCAATACCATATTCGGTATCTCCTATTTTCTTTTTTACCAAAGAAAACCAGGGGTCGAAGAAAAGATAAAATTTTTCTACCCTGCATTTAAACCACCTGGCGGTGATATAATGTCCAAACTCATGTAAGATAACTAGTATAGAAAGAGATAATATCAGTTGTGCGGTTTTTGAACCTACACTAACCCAATTGATAGCTAAAAGTGTCATATTGCCCCCGAGCAGACTGCAACGGGAAGTTATTTAAGTGTATAAAAATTGTTGATTCCAAAAGGCTTTAATGCGAATTCCTGTAAGGGTTACATCTTTATTAAAGACGCCGCAAAATTACGGGCTTCGCCATCAGTTTCAAAATATTGTTCAAGTGTGGGAGATTGTATAAAATGAACTTTTTCCATGGCTTGTTCTACTACGGCGGTAATGTCCAAAAAGCCGATCAGGTTGCGCAGAAAGGCCCACACAGCAATTTCATTGGCCGCATTTAAGATGCAGGGCATATTGCCGCCTTTGAAGAGAGCTTCTGTTGCAAGAGATAAATTTCGGAAAGTCTTAACATCCGGCTCTTCAAAATTGAGGGTAGAAAATTTCCTAAAATCCAGGCGGGGAAATTTGTTGGCAATTCTAAGCGGAAAGGCCATGGCGTATTGTATGGGTAATTTCATATCGGGTAACCCCATCTGTGCTTTTATACTGCCATCTTCAAACTGTACCATGCTGTGAATGATGCTTTGCGGATGTACCACCACCTGTATTTGTTCAGGCCGCAGGTTAAATAACCATTTGGCTTCAATCATCTCCAGCCCTTTGTTCATAAGGGTTGCAGAGTCTATACTTATTTTGGCTCCCATGGCCCAGTTGGGATGTTGCAAAGCATGATGCCGCTTTACATTTACTAAAAAATTAGGCTTCTTACCAATAAAAGGGCCGCCGCTAGCCGTGAGGATAATCTTTTCAATTTTATTTCTTCCCTCCCCCACCAGGCATTGAAAAATCGCTGAGTGTTCACTGTCGACTGGTATTACCGGCGCCCTGTTTTCCATTGCCTTTTGCATTACAATTTCTCCCGCTACCACCAGGGTTTCTTTATTAGCCAGGCCAACTGCCTTGCCTTTTGATACTGCTTTCAGCGTAGGTTTTAAACCAGCAAAGCCCACAATACCGGCGAGCATCATATCATAACTGTCAAAATCTGCTACCTCTTCCAAGGCTGCTCCGCCGCAAAAAACTTTTATATTTTCGGCAGCCAGTGCCTCTTTTACTTTTTGATATTTTGATTCCTCGCCGATAACCACTGCGTTAGGTTTAAATTCAAGCGCCTGTTTTACCAGTAATTCATCATTGGTTTGCGCTGTTAAAATTTCAGCTTCAAACAAATCGGGATGGGCCCGGATTACCTCCAGCGCCTGTGTGCCAATGGAACCGGTAGAACCGAATAAAGCAATCCTTTTTTTTGAAATGGCGTTGGCCATATTTTAATTTTTTAATGCCTGAGATAATTGGAAAAAAATATAACGGTTTTTATCAATAAATTATTTGATTGGGCAAATTACAGTTTTAAATCCTTCATTGCATCAGTGTTGTATTTATATTACTGAACAATCCCAAAACACTTTTATTTTGCATTCTTAAGCCCGGTTAAAAATTAAACACACGAGGGCATTGCAAGAATGATGCCTGCGTAACCAAATTCAAAAAGGAGGTACAATATTCCTTGTGTAATATTACCCCAACAAATTTCCGGTAAACTGCATGCGGATACGCAATTGAAAGTTTTGGATGGTCTTAAATATTTCTCTCAGGGTAAGCTGGTCTATTTTGGTTAACTGCTGGGGCGTTATATAATTATCCGGTTCCTTATGATCCTGTATAATTTGCTGCGATTGCGTTTTAAGCCTTAGTCCCATCAGGTAATAATAAGATTGCAACAGTTCAGTTGTTTCGCTTTCTGTAAAGATGTGTTTATCTTTTAGCGCTTTTAATCTTTCCCCGGTATTGGGTTCAAAAATAAGGTTTTTTAATGCGTACACCCTTACCAGGTCTACTATCGGCGTCATGGCTTTTTTAATATCAAATACTTCTTTTTTATCTACCTTAAACGTGCGGATACTCTTGAAAAATGGCGTAAGCGGCGGCTCATATTGCAGGGCATTTTTGGCCATAAAATGAAACAGCCTGTCCATGGGATGCTGCAACTGATCACCTAAATAAACTTCGAGTTCTTTGATGATCGTTTCATCGCCGTACAGGTAGCGGCAATCAAAAAAGGTGGCTATCTGCATAACTGTTTCGGGCAGCGTTTCATTCATCCAGGCGAGATAGTTATTTTTCCAGTGCGATAAAGAGTGCGTCCACTTTGGGTTCTGGGCCATGTAACCACCGGTGCAATAACTAAAACCAATCGCATTTAAATGGCTTGACACCAGGGTGGCAAATTCCAAAAAATATTCCCGCACTTCTTCCCGGTGTTCATTGGCTTTGTCTTCGTAAATAATGGCGTTATCCTGGTCTGTTTTTAAAGTTTGTTCCTTACGTCCTTCGCTACCCAGTACCATATAAACAAACTTTGCCGGCGCAGGGCCCATTTTTTTGGTTACTATTTCAATCACTTTTATGGCGATCGTATCAGATACCGTAGTAATCACCTGGTTTACTATAGCGGCATGTACGCCCCGCTCCAGCAACTGGGTTACCAGCGCAGGAACGGCTTCCCACTTGCGTTTAAGCCCTTCAATGGATAAAGCCTGTTTTACAGATTGAATAAATACCAGCGGGGATTGTCCCTGCTCACTTAGTAATTTATTGCGGCTGATAAAGCCTATGTATTGCCCTTCCTTTTCGATCAGCATGTACCGCATTTTTGTGCGAAACATACTTAAAACAGCTTCGTACACAAAGGCGTGAACGTTGATAGAAGCAACGGGGCTATCCATAATACTACTTACAGGGCTTTCATAACTTGCCTGTTTGGCCACTACATTGTCCCGGATGGTAATGTCCGTCACAAAACCGGTTATTTTATTCTCCTGGTCTTTTACAAACAGGCAGCTTATTTTTTGCTGTTGCATTATAACGGCTGCCTGGTAAACAGGTGTATCAGTCCGGCACCAAACTATTTCACGGTATTCAATACTTTCAATGCGGCGGCTGTACAACTGCTCGGATGTTATAAAACTTCTTTCAAAATTATTGGGATTTTTATAAAAATGCGCAAACTCTTCGTTGAGCATTCGTTTACCAAAAGTATAGGTAAAGTGTTGATAAAATGCTTCGTACTGACGGCAAAGGGTATTGAAAGCCTTACGGGGCAAGGTATACACAACGGTGTCCTTTTTTACAATGACGGTTGTGAGCGATTTTCGTCCATTTAATAATTCTGAAATACCTCCGAAACAATCGCCGGGTTTAAATATTTCTACCAGTCTTTTATTATGATTGGTATCGTAAAAAAAGGTTTCGTATTCCCCTGCGGCAATGATATCTACTCCCTTCAAACGGGTTGTATCCTGGTGATAAATTACGCCCTCTTTTTCATATTTAATCTCGCCCAGCAAAGAGGCAATATTCTCCAGTTCCTGCGGCGGCAAAAGGTTAAAAGGTTCTACAGTTTTTAAAAAGACAACACGATTATCCATAATAATGGGCGATTAACAATGCACTGAATAAAATGACTGCCACCGCAACGATCCATTTAGTTGAAATTCGTGGCTTTTCATCTTGCTGAAATTCAATGGGTGGTTGTGTAAAGTTGGTGATCTCTTTTCTTTTTACCAATTCAAAAAAACATTCGGCTGTTGCAGAAGCATCTACCAATGCATTGTGCTGACTAAGCAGGGGTCTTTTAAAAAGCAATTCATACAAATTGCCCAGTCTCAAAAACCTGCTGTTGGGGTTTTGCTGCAAATGCTTTGAGGCTTTCATGATGCAAAACGTTGATAACTTTTCCATTGGATTTTCCATTGCTTCCCTGAAATAATCAGCACCCACAACCCGGTAATCCAATTCCATAAAATGGCCTACAATAATGGGTTTGTATTGCATCAGGTCATTCGATAAAATAGCTAACAACTCTCTGCGGGGCATACCCGTTTGTTGCAAAAAATTTTTAGTAAGGCCGTGAATATTTAAAGCGGAAGGAGCAATGTCAAAATCATTGTTATTGACATAGTGATTCTCTTCCTTTATTTTTTCACCCGCCTTATTGTATATAAGCCAGCTAACCTGCACTGCATGCGGCCAGTTGCCGGGAGTGCTGTAAGGCAGGTTCCATTTTTTGGGCAACCCGGAAGCTTCTGTATCGATAAATAAAAAGAAATCTTTCAACGGCGAACAATAATTTTTGCAAAGATATTATTCATTGCGATACAGATATCCTGCTCATTAAAAGAAGCTTGCTACAGCAATAAATTAGCACGCCAGCAATTCTTCAATGGCTTCATTCACTTTGTTGAAATTGAATTTTTGTATTACACTGTCCATCATCCGTTGAATTTGTTGATTGCATAAATTGCCGATGGAACCTTCATGTGTATGGGCTGTTTCGGGTGTGTAATTAAAATTGCCTGCCTCTATATCCAACCCCACTTTTTTATAGGCATCCCTGAAAGGTGTGCCCTGCAATACCAGTTTGTTTACTTCTTCCACGCTAAACAGGTACTTGTATTTTTCATCGGTTAAAAGATATTTTTTTACCTCGATATTGCTCAGCATCAGTCCGGCCATGCGCAGGCAGTTTTGCAGGTTTTCAAATGCGGGAATGATGTGCTCTTTCAGCAATTGCAAATCCCTTTGGTAACCCGATGGCAGGTTGGTTGTCATCAACATAATCTCGTTGGGCAAAGCCTGTATGCGGTTGCAATGCGAGCGGATCAGTTCAAATACATCCGGGTTTTTTTTATGCGGCATGATGCTGCTGCCGGTTGTTAATTCATCAGGGAAACTAATGAATCCAAAATTTTGATTGAGGTATAAACAGGCGTCCATACTAAGTTTGGACAAGCTTGCTGCAATATTGGCCAATGCAGACGCGACAATACGTTCCGTTTTACCACGGCCCATTTGAGCGTACACTACATTGTAATTTAAGTCTTCAAAACCCAACAGCTGCGTAGTCATGGTCCTGTTGACAGGGAAAGAAGAACCATAGCCTGCCGCTGAACCCAGCGGGTTTTTATTTACGATTGTATAGGCCGCTTCCAGTGTCACCAGGTCATCCACCAAACTTTCTGCGTACGCACCAAACCATAAACCAAAAGAAGATGGCATGGCCAGTTGCAAATGCGTATAACCGGGAAGCAGGTCGTCTTTATATTTCTCACTTTGCAAAATCAACAGGTCGAAAAATTCTTTTGTACTGTGCACCAGTTTTTCAATTTCGCTGCGCAGATATAATTTCAGGTCAACTAAAACCTGATCGTTACGGCTGCGGGCGCTATGAATTTTTTTACCAATATCTCCCAGCTTTTGGGTAAGCATTAATTCTACCTGGCTATGAATATCTTCCACGCCCTCATCTAATTTAAAACCACCTTTGGATATTTGCTGATAAATTTCTTTTAATGCTACCTCCAACACAACCAGTTCAGCCTTGGTTAGCAAGCCGACAGATTCCAGCATTTTCGTGTGGGCTAATGAACCCAGCACATCAAAGGGTGCCAAATAAATATCCAGATCACGGTCGTTGCCGACAGTAAATTTTTCTACTTCCTGAAGCGATGCTTTATCTTTTTGCCAGAGTTTCAATTGCATATTTTTTGCTGTTCAAAATATTGATTGGATCAGGACTGTCGCAAATTGCAAGTTTGTCCATCATGTTGAAAATACTCCAACCACACTTTTTTCGAATTCTGGTGATGGAATAAATTTTACTCTTTTGATACCTTTCATTTTTATCACATCATTCTTATCTTACGCCATTTTAATTTCAATAAACCTGACGAGCACTAAAACCTCATTTGGTTTCCAGTAGGCCCTTTGTCTTTTGTAAGAAAATGCAGTTGGTGTTACCGATATCTTTTGCTACAGATTTTCATCACTAAGTCCACTACTCTTTATCAACTTATTGAGATTATGTACTCACTTTTGATATTTCAATACAAATTTATATAACATAAAAATTGAAATTAAAAGTGTGCCGCTGATTGAAATTAAGCGAATCTACCTACAAAATTTGTTCAATCAACTTTATATAAGTTTCAATACCGTTCTGAATTTCTTCCAGATAAATAAATTCATCCGCAGTATGGCTTCTGGCACTGTCACCCGGCCCCATTTTCAACGTAGGAAAAGGCATTAATGCTTTATCAGACGTGGTGGGTGAACCATAATACCCTTTTCCGAGTTGAATGCCAGCCAATACCAACGGATGATCCAACGGAATAGAGGTAGACTTCATCCTGGTAGTACGTGGCTTAAACTGGCTCTTTAAATTTGCTTTTAATGCTTCAAGAATCTCTTCAAAAGTGTACAATTCATTAACCCTTACATCAATTACAAATTTACATTGCGCAGGCACTACGTTGTGTTGTTTGTTATCGGTATCAATCACCGTCACGGTCAGCCGCGATTCTCCGAGCAGGCTACTTACTTTTTCAAACTTATAATTTCTTATCCAGTTAATGTCATCCACAGCTTTGTACAAGGCATTTTCTCCTTCATTGCGGGCAGCGTGACCGGCACGACCAGTGGCGAGGCAATCAATTACCATCAAACCTCTTTCAGCAACCGCCATTTCAAGTTTGGTTGGTTCGCCCACAATACCAAAATCAATATTGCCTAAATAAGGCAACACCAGCTCAATGCCATTTACACCGCTAATCTCTTCTTCTGCACTGGCGGCGAATACTACATTGTGACTTGTATCCGCGTGGCCATAAAAATGCAGAAATGTAGCCATCAAAGACACGAGGCAACCGCCGGCGTCATTACTGCCCAGGCCAAATAATTTGCCGTCTTTTTCAACAGGCGTAAACGGATCGATGGTATAGCCTTTGTTAGGCAATACGGTATCGTGGTGAGAGTTTAATAAAACAGAGGGCTTGTTTACATCGTACTGTTTATTTTTTGCATAAATATTATTACCTACTCTTGCAAAAGGCACGTCATGTTTTTTGAAAAAGGCACAAATAATTTCAGCCGTATCGTTTTCTTCTTTGGAATAAGACGGGGTAGCGATCAATTGTTTCAGCAATCCCACCGCTTCGCTGTATAGTTCGGTTGTTGTCATCATTTTATTAAGGTTCCTTTTGTATTGGCTGTAACATTTTGTAATAAATCATTTGCGTGGCCTATCAACACTTCCTTTACGCCACTGTTGATGGCTTCAAATGCATTGTCAATTTTGGGCAATATCCCATCGAATAATTTCTTTTCGTGCAGTAATTGTTGGTATTTTTCTTTCGTGATTAAAGTGATCACTGAATCGTCATCTCCTATATTTTCCAGCACGCCTTTTTTTTCAAAACAGTAAATCAATCTTACATTGTAACTGGCAGATAACGCTACCGCCAAAGACGACGCAACAGTGTCGGCATTAGTATTTAACATTTGTCCATTGCCATCGTGGGTTAACGGAGCAACGACCAGGGGGAAATTATTTACCAGCAATGCTTCTAAATTTTTAACCCCTATTTTCTCTTTAACCACATCGCCAACAAATCCATAGTCGATCTCTTTTACAGGCCGCTTTACCGCAGTAATGATATTTGCATCTGCGCCCGTTAATCCGATGGCATGGCACTGCATTGACTGCAGTTTTGCAACGATTTTTTTATTCACCAGTCCTCCATACACCATCGTTACCAGGTCGATGGTAGCTTCATCTGTAATCCTTCTGCCATTCACATAATTTGAAGCAATACCTAACTGCTCTCCTATTTTAGTTGCAATTTTTCCTCCACCATGCACCAGTATTTTTTTGGCATTGATAGATGTAAAATCCTGCAAAAATGCAGCTAGATTTTCTTCATCATCAATTACATTGCCGCCTATTTTTATAACAAAAAGTTGTTCCATCAGATTACGCTTAATATTTCTGAAATCACTGCCTGTGCCGCCCACACCCTGTTACCAGCCTGCTTTGTAACCAGGCTATTTTCGCTATCTAAAATTTCATCGCTCAATTCCACGTTTCTGCGTACAGGCAGGCAATGCATCACTTTAGCGTTGTTGGTCAATTTTATTTTATCTTCTGTCAACATCCATGCGGGGTCATTGCTGTAAATTTTGCCATAATCATTATAGGTGCTCCAGTTTTTTACATACACAAAATCCGCATTTTTCAAGGCGTCATTTTGATTGGTATTAATGGTTGCCCCTTTGGTATATTGATCACTTAATTCATAATGTTCAGGATGCGTAATTACAAAGTCAGCTTCGCCCCACGCATTAACCCATTGAGCAAATGAATTGGCAACGCATTGTGGCAAAGGCTTTACATGTGGAGCCCAGGTCAACACAATTTTGGGTGTATAGTTAGCTGTAAATGTTTCTTTAATTGTCAAAATATCTGTGAGAGATTGCAAAGGATGCAAGGTGGAACTTTCCAGGCTTATAATCGGCACGCCGGCATATTGTACAAATGAATTCATTACTAATTCGCTGTAATCATCTTCCCTGTTTTTTAAAGATGGAAATGTGCGGATACATAAAATATCAAAGTATTGACCAAGGATAGGCGCTGCATCTTTTACGTGCTCTACCGTATTGCCACTCATGATGGCTCCTTCTTCAAATTCAAGTGCCCAGCCTTCTTTATCTACGTTAAAAACAATGGCTTCCATGCCCAGGTTTTTTGCCGCCACCTGTGTGCTTAAACGGGTGCGCAAGCTTGGGTTCAAAAACAATAATCCAATCCGTTTATCAGCGCCTAAGCTTCTGCCCGCAAATGGATTTTTTTTATAGGCCAATGCTTTTACAACGAGGGCATTGATATCTGAAACATCGTTTACAGAAATAAAATTTTTCAACTTTCGCTTTTTTATATTTTGTAATTGATCCTTTCCCTGTGTCAACCGCTGATGGGATTACGCCAGCTCTTCCTTAAACGCTTTCAAAAATATATCCGCCTCCACCTTAGTAATATTCAGTGCAGGTAATAACCTTATCACATAAGGTTTTGCTTCACCGGTAAATATTTTATGCTTAAACAACAAATTCTTTTTTACATTTTTTAATTCTTCCGGTAATTCAATCCCAATCATTAACCCACGGCCTCTTACATCTTTTACCTTTGACATTTTTTTTAATTCTGTAATCAGGTATTCTCCTACTGCTTCAGCGTTTTTCATCAATGCATCTTTTTCCATTACTTCCAGCACAGCCAACGCAGAAGCACAGGCTAAATGATTGCCCCCGAAAGTAGTACCCAGCATAAAATATTTTGCATTAATTTTTGGTGCGATAGAAATGCCCGCTACTGGAAAACCGTTGCCCATTCCTTTTGCCATAGTATAAATATCGGCGTTTACGCCACTATGATCATGGCTATAAAACTTACCCGTTCTGCCATAACCACATTGCACTGAATCTGCGATGTACACTGTATTGTGTTCATCACACAGCCTTCTTATTTTTTGCAGAAAACTATCTGACGCTACATTTATTCCTCCAACTCCCTGGATGCCTTCAATAATCACGGCGCAAATATCCGCTTGTTTAAATGCTTCTTCTAAAGCGGCTTCATCATTAAAAGGAAGAAAGATAACATTGTCAGTTTGATTAACAGGCGCTACTATAGAAGGGTTGTCGGTAACAGCAACGGCCAAAGAGGTTCTGCCATGAAAG
>JANYFI010000243.1 GCA_025362765.1 Ferruginibacter sp.
TGATATTCCTGATAGAGATAGCGTTTTTAGTGGCTATCATTATGGGACTGATATTATTGATTCAGGGTACTAGAAAAGTGACTGTGAATTATGCAAAGCAAATTGTTGGTAACAGGCAGTTTGGCGGAGCGAGAAATTTCCTGCCTTTAAAAGTGAATGCTTCAGGCGTTATGCCGATTATCTTTGCACAGGCAATTTTGTTTTTACCAACTATTTTTTCTGGCTTTACCGGCGGCGGATGGGCTAAATACTTTACAGATCATACAAACGGTATTTATATGCTGGTGTATTCAATTTGTGTTATTGCGTTTACATTTTTATATACTGCTTTGATTTTTAATCCTAAGCAAATGGCAGAAGATTTGAAGCGTAATAATGGGTTTATTCCGGGGGTAAAACCAGGACAGCCTACTGCTGATTATATTGGTACTATTATGGATAGAATTACTTTACCCGGTGCCGTTTTATTGGCTTTCGTTGGTATTTTACCTGGTATTTTTCAATTGGTTTTTAAAACACAACAGGCTTTTGCAACGTTTTACGGTGGTACATCATTACTGATTATGGTGGCCGTAATCCTTGACACTTTACAGCAGGTAGAAACTCAACTATTAATGCGTCAATACGATGGCTTGATGAGTTCTGGCAGAGTGCAAGGCAGGCAAACCTCTGCAATAGGCGGAATTTAAAAATTTACCATCCCGGTTTAAATGGGAGCTTATATAACTTTATTTAAACCCTGACATATTAGTCGGGGTTTATTGTTAAATAACATAAGATATGATTCACTATAAAACAAAAGCTGAAATAGAACTGATGCGTATCAGCAACTTGCTGGTAAGTAAAACATTGGCGACGATTGCAGCAATTATCCGTCCAGGTATCTCTACATGGGAACTAGATCAGGTAGCGGAACAATTTATTCGCGATAATGGAGCTACACCTTCTTTTAAGGGATATGGGAATCCTGCATTTCCTTTTGCATGTTGTATCTCTGTGAATGATGCAGTGGTACATGGTTTTCCAACAAAGGCTGAATTGAAAGATGGTGATATTGTTTCCGTAGATGTTGGCGCTTTTATAAATGGCTTTCATGGCGACAGTGCTTATACGTTTGCAGTTGGAGAAATTGCACCCGAGGTAAAGCAATTGCTGAGGGTTACGAAAGAATCTCTGTATAAGGGTATAGAAAAAGCGACACAGGGAAACAGGGTGGGCGATATTGCTTTTGCGGTGCAACATTATACTGAAAGAGAGCACGGTTACGGGGTTGTAAGGGAGTTGGTAGGACATGGAGTAGGCCGCCATCTGCATGAAGAACCACAGGTACCTAACTATGGCAAAAGAGGCACTGGCGCAAAACTAAAGGAAGGGATGGTTATAGCAATAGAACCAATGATAAACTTGGGTACCAAAAACGTATACCATGATAAAGATGGCTGGACCATTCGTACGGAAGATGGAAAGGCCGCAGCGCATTATGAACATTCAGTTGCTGTTCAAAAAGGTGCAAAGGCGGATATTTTATCTTCCTTTACAAAAATAGAAGCCGCCGAAAAAGCAAATGCAAATTTATGTTCTGATTACTCAAACGAAAGTATTCAAGCGATAGCTGTGTAGTAATTTTTTGTGCGGACTGTGAGAAGATGCGGGTGATTATTGTTTTCATTGCTGCAGCCTTCTGTATATCAAGCTTTTCATGATCTTTTATAAAAGCTGATTCTCCCGGAACATTTTTTACAATCGTAAGTGCATCATCCTGACGCAAGTATTCTTTCCATGAAAAAAAAAAGGCTAATAGTTATTGGAGGTGGAGCAGCGGGTTTTTTTTGTGCTGTCAATGCTGCAAGAATGAACCCTTTACTGGAGGTAATTATTGTAGAAAAATCCAATAAACTTTTAAGTAAGGTAAAAGTAAGCGGTGGTGGCCGTTGCAATGTTACGCATGCTTGTTTTAGCATTACTGATATGGTTAAAAAATATCCACGGGGAGGTGATTTTTTAAAGAGGGCGTTTCATCATTTTTTCACAACTCATACAATTCAATGGTTTCAGGAAAGAGGGGTTGAGCTAAAGACAGAAACTGACGGAAGAATGTTTCCGGCAAGTGATTCTTCTCAAACAATTATTGATTGTTTGATGCAGGAAGTAAACAGGTATGGCATTGAAGTATTAATGTATAAAGAAGTAAAAAAAATTCAACACATAAACGATCAATGGGAATTGGTTTTTGCCAATGAAACGGTGTTGGCTGCAGCGTATGTTTGCATCGCCAGTGGTGGATATCCAAAGGCGGCACAATTTAATTGGCTGCGGCAAACGGGCCACAACATTGAATCTCCAGTACCCTCTTTGTTTACTTTTAATATGCCGGGCAACTCAATTACCGCATTAATGGGTGTTACAGTGGAAAACGCCGTAGTAAAAATCGCAGGTACTAAATTATCAGAGCAGGGCCCCTTATTAATTACGCACTGGGGAATGAGCGGACCAGCTATTTTAAAGTTATCGGCCTGGGGAGCAAGGCAACTGGCCAATAGCCAGTACGCATTTACAGCAATCGTAAATTGGGTACCGTTGTATAATGAACATACTTTAAAGGAAAAATTTCAACAGGTTCGTTTTGACATTGCCCCCCAAAAAATAAGTAACCGAAATCCCTTTGCATTGCCACAACGCTTATGGCAATATCTGCTACAACAGGCTGGTGTAAATGAAGACATGCGCTGGGCAGATCTTCCGGCCAAAGAGCAAAATAAGCTAATTAAAAACCTGTGTGCGCAGGAATTTTTGGTAAAAGGAAAAACAACTTTTAAAGAAGAATTTGTAACAGCAGGAGGTGTGATGTTATCTGACATTGATAGCAGCACAATGGAAAGTAAAATTTCACCCAATCTTTTTTTCTGCGGAGAGGTAACCGATACCGATGGCGTTACCGGAGGCTT
>JANYFI010000625.1 GCA_025362765.1 Ferruginibacter sp.
TGTTGTCATCATGCACCAGTTCCTTATGCCAGTTGCTGTACGTTAACTTCATGTAATAAGCAATGGCGTTGGCAAATCCCTGGCGCTTTTCAGGGTTTTCTTCTTTCAATGCCTTATTGATTACAACTTCTATATTTTTACCAAGGTGGTTAAACTTCGGGTATCTTTTTGGATATCCCAATGGTTCAGGCTTGGCTTTTAGCGTTTCGCGGGTGGGGATTGGGTATGGACTTTCTACATCTAATTTAAAATCGCTGATTAGAAATAAATGATCCCATAATTTGTGGCGGAAATCTTCCACATTTTTTAAATGCGGATTTAAAAACCCCATCAATTCAATAAGACTCATAGCATTGCGTTGCCGCTTCTCTTTGTCCTCGATGGTTAATACATAATCAACCATTTTTTGTATATGCCTGCCATACTCCCTCATAGTTAAATAACTACGTGTGGTATTGTATTCCATGTTCTCTACGTTCATCATATAGGCAAATGTACTAAAAACTGCATCATGCAGCAATTAATGAATGTTTTTTGTATCATAAATAAGACGTGCGCAGGCGCAGTGAGAAGCTTTGCGCTTAGGCGCAGGTAATGTGTAGGGTGAAAGCAGCCGGTTATTTTTTTAAGAAGAATAGTCTACAAAAAATAAAAGCACCCAGTGCTCCTGTACTATCAGCCAGCCAGTCCATTAAATCATAGCTTCTTCCTTCTGCCCAGTATTTCTGCATCAATTCGGTACAGTAACCGAAAGCACTGGTAAGCAAAGCGATCAGTAAAAAATAAAGAACCTTTTTTTGGGGGGCAATATCTGTTTTATACATTGGCCAGGAGAATAACACAGCCAGCAAACCAAAAATGCCAACGTGCACAAATTTGTCGAAATTTATTTCAAATAAAAATTCAGATTCCGGCAATTCTTTTCCAGGTATCATAATCAGCGTTAATACAACGCATATCCATACTAATCCGGGAATAAATTTTTTGAAAGAAATTTTATTTTCTACCTGCATTCATTAACATTGTTGATTCCTTTTAAGAAATCAATGAATAAAAATCAGCTTCCATCAGCTTAGTAATGCGGCGTAATTTTCAGCGCTCAGCAGCGCTTCCACATCAGCCACATTATCTACTGTCATTTTAATCATCCAGCCAGCTCCGTAAGGATCTGTATTTACCAATTCTGGCTGAGCTTCCAGAGCAGGATTGATTTCATTGATGGTGCCAGCAACAGGCAGAAAAAGATCACTTACTGTTTTAACGGCCTCTACACTACCAAACACTTCTTCGGCAGACAGGGCTTTTCCTTTTGCAGCAATATCAACGTACACAATATCACCCAGTTCTCCCTGTGCAAAATCTGTAATACCAATAGTGGCAATATTGTTGTCTAAAGAAATCCATTCGTGATCGTTTGTGTACCGGAGATTTGAAGGAACATTCATGTTGTATTATTTAAAATGTAAAAAATGTCTGACGTTTGATTTTTTTATCTCTAACATATGCCCGTTGTCTTCATGCTTTAGCTTTTAGCTTTTAATCTTTTGTCTTCAGCTTTTCAGCCGCAAATTAACTTATTTTACCTCTTCTTTTATCACTTCCATTTTCATCGTGATATTGATTAGTGGCCTGTTATTACTGTCTCTTTGCGACATCGCAATTTCATCTACCACTTCCATGCCCGATTCTACCTCGCCAAAGACTGTATAATTCATATCCAGTTGCGGTGTTCCGCCATTCATGGCATAAGTCATTCTTTTTGCCGGAGAAAAATAAAGTCCCTTCTGCACTTCCAGGGCATCCAGTTCGCTGTTGCTATATTTTCTTCCCTGCACAATATAAAACTGGCAACCGCTGCTTGCTTTTTGTGGATTGTTATCTCTTGCCGCTGCCAACGCACCTCTTTTATGATAAAGGGTTGAATCAAACTCTGCCGGAATTTTGTAATCAGCATCTCCATTTCCCAACAGGATGCCAGGTGCCGCATTTTTGCTGTTAGGGTCGCCGCCCTGAATCATGAAGCCACTGATGATACGGTGAAATAACAAGCTGTCGTAAAAGTGGGTATTCACCAGTTTTACAAAATTGTCGCGGTGTTTAGGTGTTTTGTCAGACAGCTTCACCACAATGTCACCCATGCTGGTGCTTATTTTAATGCGAATAGGTACCGTTTGTTTGGTTGTGTCCGCAGTAATTTGTTTTTTAATAACGGGCCTGATCGTCGCTGCGTGAACCGGTGCTTTTTTAACGGGCTGTTTTTTCTTTTGAGCCTGCAATACGCCAGCCGGTGTGCAAAATAGGAGGATCAGTATAAACTTAAAAAAGTGTTGCATTATCAATTATCGGTTTTAAAAATCTGCTCAAAGTAAAGCAAAGCATGGTCTTTCAAAAAATTCTCCTGTTCAAATACATTGAATGCCGGCAATGCTTTTACGAGTTTAAAATGCGGCCAACCTTCCCCGTCAAAACCCTCCAATACATAATAGCCGCTTTGCGCCAGCAGTGTACATACGGCAATATGCATCAGGTCTTGTTTCTGTTCCTTTGTATACACTTGTTTGGCGGTACCCAATTCCTGTACGCCAATCAAAAATAAAATGCCATCCATATCCGGTTTGATGCCAAATCGCTGTTTTAATAGAATACGCAGCTTCAGCCATCTCACCTGTAAATCCTCTTTTGCATGTTCCATGCGGCAAATATAATTTAATAAGGTAGATAGAACACTGACTTACCGGATTAAACAGATTAACACAGGATAAACATGCGAAAATAGTGAATAGATTTTCACCAGGTTTCCTGGTACAACAAAATAGAAATCTGTTAAAATCTGGTCAATCAGCGTCATCTGTGTTCTATCTTTGCCAAAATTTAAAATAATGTTACAGATTAGTTTTATTCGTGAAAATATTGAATTAGTAAAAGAGCGGTTGAGTATAAAGCATTTTAGCGATTTGATGCTGGTTGATAAAGTAATTGAATTAGACGGGCGGGTACGTAAACTAAAGGTTGAAAGTGAAACGCTGCAGGCAGATATGAATGCGGCCAGCAAAG
>JANYFI010000245.1 GCA_025362765.1 Ferruginibacter sp.
GTTATTAAAATTATAAACAAAAAATGACGGTGAGCGGCTGCTGATTTTTTCTTTATATAACTGTACACAAAATAATTTGAGGTCTTGAAGCAAAGATAAACTGCCGGTAAATCAGGAGCAATGATTTTATTAAGACTGAGATTATTTAAAGCCTTTTTTTAGTTGGATCAGTCTTTATTTTATAATGGGAAAATGTATAGTTTTATTATGAGCATTGCAAGATTTAATAGTTTCATTTCATTTAAAAATGTTGATAGAGGATGATTCGCAGGATTTTTACTTCCGCTTGGCTCCCACGAGATTATCCTTATAACAACTGACAACAGGAAAACTTAAATCAGCCTTTCGTTAATAGCCAGTTTTATTAAAGCAGCGGTATTTCTTACTTTATATTTTGCAAGCATATTTTTTCTGTGCGTATCTACGGTGGTAACATCCAAAAATAATTTATCAGCAATCTGCTGGTTGATTAATCCGTCTCCAATTAATTCTAATATTTCTTTCTCACGCCTGGTTAAGGAAGGCAATATATTGTCGGGCTTACGCATGGCCGAGGCGGCGGAATGACTGTAAAAAACTTGCCCGTTGGCAGCGGCTTTTATGGCATCTATCACCTCGTTTTTAAAAGCATCTTTTAATACATAGCCACTGGCGCCATTGTCAATCATTTTCTTAATAATGCCGGGCTGATTGTTAACGGTAAGTCCTATTACAAATACCTGCGGGTATTGCTGCTTTACCATTTTACAAAGCTCCAGGCCATTGATATCAGGCAGGTTAATATCCATTAATATAACATCCGGTTGCTGTTGTTTTAGTAACTGCATCAGTGCATCACCAGTATTGCATATGCCACTGCAGCATATTGTGGTATCTTCCGCCAGCATTGATTTAATGCCTTCAATTATAAGGGGATGATCTTCAACCAAAAATACTTTTATCATTGTAATGGAATTTCTATGTAAACGGATGTGCCTTTACCGGCCTGCGATTGAATATCCATAGTACCCTTTAAAAAACTGATTCGGCTTTGAAGGTTTTTATAACCGATGCCACCTGAATCAGTCAATATGGTTTTGTCAAAACCTTTTCCATCATCTTCTATGGTTATATTCAGTTTGTTGTCGTTGTATAATACCTGTACAGTGGCAGTTGCAGCCGCTGCATGTTTAATAGTGTTGTTAATCAATTCCTGAATAATTCTGTACACCGTAATCTTTACCTGGTTTTCAAGTGCCAGGGTATCTGTGCCAAAGCTTTGATAACTTACCTGCAATGCACCGCTTTGTGTTACCTGCTCACAAAAATCTTCCAATGCTTCACTTAAAGAAAGCTTCATTAAAGTTTCGGGCATCATGTTGTGTGCAACCCTCCTTAATTCGGTTATTGATTGGTCAAGCATGGCCATGGTACGCTCAAAAGCAAGGGCGTTTTCGGCGCTGATGATAATATTGTTCAAAGAATATTTGGTGCTTGATAAAATGCCGCCGAGTCCATCATGAAGGTCTTTGGCAAGCCTGCTGCGTTCCTCTTCCTGTCCCTGCACAATGCCTTGGGTGGCCGTTAATAATTTTTCATTTTCCAGCTCGGTTATTTTTTGCTGATGTACTATTTTTTCTGCCTGCAATAATTTTTTCTTTTGCTGCTGGTAATGATAATTTAGGATGCCAATAACAACAATTACCAGCAACAGGCCAATAAGCCAGCTGATGGTTTGCTTTCTTTGCCCAAGCTCCAGTTCGCGTATAGTTTTTTCATTTGCAAGATCATCTATCTCTGTTTGTTTTTTATTGAGTGCATATTTTGCACCAAGCTCCTGGGTGTTCCTAATGATCTTATCAGACAGAATCAGTTCTTCAACAGAATCACTTAGTGCTGCATATTTATGAAAGGATGCCATATTGCCCAAGCCAAATTCAGCCAAACTTAAATTGTTGTAACCTTCCTGCAACGCATCTTTTATTTGTTTGGCATTGGCTATGGCTATGCCTTTTTCAGAAAATATTTCGGCCTGCACGTAATTCTTTTCATTGAGGTAATAGAGGCTTTTAAACAGGTAGGCCTTGGCCATGCCTTCTGAACTGTTGATGCTTGTTGCCGCCGTAAAAGCTTCATTGGCTGCGGGCAATAAAAAATTATAGCGTTGGGTATGATAATATGCCTTGCAGTTATCAAGCAGGCAGGAGGCAAGGGTCCAGGTATCGTTTGTAAGCCTGCTTAGGCCAATGGACTGGTTAGAAAGTACGAGTGCCGAATCATATTTTTTTAAACCAAGCAATGCCGAAGACGTATTATTTAAGCCTTCTTTTAAAAGCGTAGTGTCCAATATCGCCTTGCCAATGCCGATTGCCTTTAGACCATATGAATAAGAAAGATCGTTGAAATTCATATCTGCATAAATGCCAGACAGGTTTGCATACAACAGGCCAAGCGAATACTCCTCCTTTTGTTTATCGAAAATAACAATGGCCTTTAAAAAGTAATCAATGCATTTTTCAAAATCTTTGATATTGTAATAGCTGCTGCCGGTGTTGTTATAAGCCATAGCGAGGTAACGTTCATTCTTTAACTGTTTGGCTATTTCAATTGATTGAAGATTCAATGCAAGGCTGGTATCAAATTTATTTTGGATGTTGAGCACAGCAGTGATGTTGCTGATATACTTAAACGTACCCCGTAAATAGTTGAGTTTTTTACTAAGGTTGCCTGCAAGTGTATAATAATAACTGGCAGAGTCAGGCTGGTTCTCTTCCATAGTGTTGCCAATTTTTATTAATAACAATACCTTATTGGTGTCTTCTTTGGCAGATTGCAACGTTTGCATAAAGGCTTCTTTCCCGGATGTTTTTACTGGTTGTGCAAAACTGCCGTGCAAAAGTAAAACAGTGAACAATAAAAGAAAGGATTGCTTCATACCAATATATAATTTTAAAAGGTAAGTTAATATACCTGCTGTTTCATCAATGATGTAAATATGAACTTTTTCGGGTACAAAATAATTCCCCTTTTTAAGGGAAGTTGCTTGTTGAAGCGAAATAATACATTCGTTTTATTATAATCAACAAATCAAACCAGCAGTATGAAACGTTATTTAATACTCTTTGCAATTGCATCTTCTATATTCGGATTGAATGCGACTGCCCAAAACTTCTTAAATAAAATTGCAGCGAAAGTAAACCAGCGAAAAGATCAACAAGTAGACAAGGCAATTGATAAAAATCTTGATATGGCAGCAGCTACTGCCAGTGGCAAAACAGCTACAACAGCACGGGGTAGC
>JANYFI010000272.1 GCA_025362765.1 Ferruginibacter sp.
AGAAGCCGCCGTTTGCCCCGCAGAAGCCAGTTGGGAAGCTGATATAATTATCCTCGCCGTTCCCTTTGAGGCAGAAAAAGAAATAGCTGCAAAAATAAAAGAAGTAGCCAATCAAAAAATTGTCATCAGCATTGCCAATCCTTTAAATAAAACTTATGATGGATTGGTAACATCACCAGATACAAGCGCAGCAGAAGATTTACAAAAACTGTTGCCCAATTCAAAAGTGGTGAAAGCCTTCAATACCACATTCGCAGCCGACTTTTCAATACCTGTTATTGATGGTAAACAAATAGATGCTTTTATTGCAGGTAATGACGAAGATGCATTGCAAACAGTTGCTGAAATAGTGGCTACAGCAGGTTTTAATCCAATAGTAGCAGGTGATTTGTCTGTTAGCAGAACATTGGAGAACATGCAGCTTTTACTCATTCAGTTGGGTATGAAATACAACTACAACTGGCTGGCCGGCTGGAAAATATTACACAATTAATCTTCTAACAATAAAAAAAAACAACATGAAAAAAATCGCATTTATCATCACCGCATTTATTGCCTTAACCGCTTTCACTACAGTAGTTTCAAACTGGGAAAACGACGACCCACATTCACAGCTTGGTTTTACCGTAACGCACCTGGGCATTTCCGATGTTTCGGGGACATTCAATGATTTTGATGTAAAAGTAACTTCATCAAAGCCAGATTTTAGTGATGCAACTTTTGAACTCACTGCAAAAATAGCATCAATTGATACAAGAGTTGAAGCAAGAAACAACCATCTTAAAAGCGCAGACTTTTTTGATGCGGCGAAATATCCTGAGCTGACATTTAAAAGCAATTCATTAAAGAAGGACGGAAAAAACAACTACAAACTTTCAGGCGACCTGACACTGCATGGTATCACCAAACAGGTTACAATGGATTTGAAATACAGAGGCACAACAGTAAATCCAATGTCAAAAGCTACTACAGCGGGTTTTCAATTGGAAGGTGTAATTAAACGTTCTGATTTTAATATTGGCGCTGGTTTTCCTGCTCCAATGGTTAGTGATGAAGTACGGATAAAAGCGGATGGAGAGTTTATTCAAAAACAATAATAATAAAACAATAATAATAAAAAAAATGAAAGAGATATTAAGTATAAATAATACAACCAATGCAACAGACATTGCGTTGTTAATAGCAAGGGTTGGAATAGCAGCATTAATGCTTACACATGGCATCCCTAAATTGATGATGCTTTTTTCCGGAGCACCGGTAAAATTTCCACCGATGATGGGCATGAGTGCAAAACTTTCTTTAGGGCTTGCTGTTTTTGCAGAAGTATTTTGTTCGGCACTTATTTTAACTGGCTTTGCAACAAGGGTAGCGACAATACCATTGATAGTTACCATGCTGGTAGCAGTATTTTTTGTGCATAGGGCAGATCCATTCAACATAAAAGAATCGGGCCTGCATTATTTACTGGTGTATGTTGTGTTATTATTTGCAGGCAGTGGTAAATACTCAATTGATTATTTACTCAATCAAAAAAGTGAGGTAGCCCAATACAACACTGAAAAAACAGCGCAATCAAACGCTGTTCTTTATCAATAATCATTTAAATTTAAAACTACATAAAATGAAAGTAGCATTAATAGGCGCATCCGGATTTGTAGGAAAAGCCATTTTAAAAGAGTTGTTACAAAGAGGTCACCAAGTTACTGCCATTGTGCGTAATGCTGAAAAAATAAATGCTGAAAAAAATCTAACAGTGGTTTCAGCAGATGTGTTCAATGAGTCTGAGTTAACAAATGCAATTACAGGAAACGATGCTGTCATTAGTGCTTACAACGCAGGATGGACAAACCCCAATTTGTACAATGAATTTTTGAAAGGTTCTCAAACCATACAAGCAGCCGTAAAAAAATCGGGTGTAAAAAGATTGATTGTTGTAGGTGGTGCAGGTAGTTTATTCATTGCGCCCAATCAGCAAATTGTAGACACAGAAGGTTTTCCACCAGAATGGAAACCCGGTGCACTGGCCGCAAGGGATTACCTGAATATAATTAAAGAAGAAACGGAACTCGATTGGACCTTTTTAAGTCCGGCCTTAGAAATGCACGCCGGCACATCAGGTACAAGAACAGGAAGGTACAGAACAGGTTTGGAAAATCCGGTATTTGATGAAAACAAAAGAAGTGTTATTTCTGTGGAAGATACCGCTGTTGCAATTGTAGATGAAGTGGAAAATCCGAAGCACATACAACAGCGTTTTACTATAGCGTACTAACTCATAGTTTAAAATGAACAGATCAAAATTTTTATCAACAGTAGGAAAAGGAGCAATAGCCATGACAACATTATCAGCATTTAAAAGTTTTACCGAAGGCTTAAACGAACAGGAACAAGTGATGCCTGTATTGTTCATAGGCCATGGTTCACCCATGAATGGAATAGAGGATTCGGAGTTCAGCCGCAGGTGGACGCAGATGGCAAAAGAGATACCAACACCCAAAGCGGTGCTGGTTGTTTCGGCACACTGGTTTACAAAAGGCACGCAAATAACTGCCATGGATTTCCCTAAAACCATTCATGATTTTGGTGGCTTTCCGCAAGCACTTTTTGATGTACAATATCCGGCTCCGGGTAATCCAATTTTAGCAAAAGAAACTGTTGATCTGTTGCATTCGGCAAAGGTAGAACTAGACCACGACTGGGGTTTAGACCATGGCACCTGGACGGTAGTAAGGCACATGTATCCTGAAGCCAACATCCCTGTTTTACAGTTAAGCATTGATTACACAAAAGGGCCACAATTCCATTACGATTTAGCGAAAGAATTATTAGCGCTAAGAAAGAAAGGCGTGTTGATTATTGGCAGCGGTAACATGGTTCATAATTTAAGGATGGTAGCCTGGGATAAATTAAATGATCCTGGGTATGCATTTGATTGGGCGATAAAAATGAACGATAAGTTTAAAGAATTAATAGAGTCAGGTGATCACAAGCCTTTGATCAATTATACCGGTTTAGGTAAAGAAGCCATGCTTGCGATCCCTACTCCGGAACATTACCTGCCCTTGATGTACACATTGGGTTTAAAGACGAGCAAAGACAATGTTTCATTCTTTAATGATAAAGCAGTGGGTGGATCGCTTACAATGACGTCGGTGAAATTAGGATAATGAGCACAGGTATCAATCATTTATTTGTGATGCGCTTGCGCTTTTCTAATTAAAATAAAAATATTCAAATGACAACATCTGGTATAAACGAACCCGGTTCTTACACAATAAAAGATTTTGCTTTGGAATATCTTATAAAAGAACCAAAGGTTAAATCAACAAAGCAAAAAGCAATTATTTTATTGCATGGCGTAGGCAGCAATGAGCTAGACCTGTTCAGCCTTGCTGGCCAATTACCTGCAGATGCTTATGTTATTGCTGCAAGAGGTCAGTACATATTGGGTGAAGCCAGGTATGCCTGGTACAATGTTGATTTTTCAACAGGCAAGCCGCTAATAAATGCGGAGCAGGAAGCAGCCAGCAGGGAGGTTATCAGGGCCTTCATTAACCAGATAAAGCGGAAATACAAAATAGATGAGCTGTACCTGGGTGGTTTTAGCCAGGGTGCTATCATGAGCTACAGTGTTGGGTTAATCCATCCAAATGAAGTAGATGGTATCATATCATTAAGCGGCAGAATATTGGATGAGATTAAACCATTTGCAAAAAAAGATGATCGCCTTAAAAAGCTGAAAATATTTATTGCACATGGTGTACAAGACAATATGCTGCCCATACATTATGCAAGAGCCGCAAAAGAATATTTAGAAAATTTAAGCGCTCAATTAACCTACCATGAATACCAAATGGGACATCAAATAAGCAATGAGGTGATGCAAGATTTGAATAACTGGTTGAAATAATTATAAACCAACTCTTGACATAAAAAATTAAATCAAATGAATAATTTAGAAAATAATCCACTTTTATGTGATCCTGTTACAGGCGTTTGTGAAATGCCAGGAAGCCAACCAGCAAAAAATGTTGTAGTAACCGCAACAGACAAACCTTTAAAATTGGTTTATTTTACCGATCCCATTTGTTCTTCTTGCTGGGGCATAGAACCACAATTAAGAAAATTAAAATTAGAATATGGCCAATACCTGGAAATAGATTATCGCATGGGCGGTTTACTGCCAGATTGGAATTATAACAGTGGCGGCATTGGCAAACCATCAGACGTAGCCAGCCATTGGGATGAAGCCAGTGTGCAGTACGATATGCCTATTGATGGCGATGTGTGGTTGGAAGATCCTTTAGACTCTTCTTATCCGCCGTCCATAGCTTTTAAAGCAGCACAAATGCAGGACAATCATAAAGCGGAATTATTTATGAGGGCTTTGAGAGAATTACTTTTTTTACAGAAAAAAAATATTACCAAATGGGAACATATTGCCAGCGCAGCTTTATCTGCGGGATTAAATGTGGAGCAATTAAAAACTGATTTTGAAGGAAAGGCAAAAATACTTTTTGAAGAAGATTTAAAGATGGCGAAAGACCTTGGTGTAAGAGGATTTCCTACCATTTTTTTTATAGATGGTGCCGGTAATAAAGAATTGGTGTATGGTTCACGGCCTTATGCTTATTACGAAATGGCCATTTTAAAATTGTACCCTTTTGCAAAAAAAAGTGAGTACCATAAAAATTGGGAAACGCTGTTTTCAAAATATCATTCACTTACTGTAAAAGAATTTGCCGAACCGTCGGGAGCACCATCAAAAGAAACAGAACAATTACTAAATAATCTTACTGAAGAAAATATTGTAGAAAAATATTCTACTAAAAACGGATCGATGTGGACCTTATTAATGAAGGGAGCATGATATTCGTTTTCAAAAAAAATATTTATAAATCTATAAATTAAATCATCATGAAAAATTTACAAAACAAAGCCATCATCATTACCGGTGCTGCTATGGGACTGGGTTTGGCAACAGC
>JANYFI010000293.1 GCA_025362765.1 Ferruginibacter sp.
TATTATCAATAAGACTGTACAACTAAAAAATACGCCGAACAATATAAACGGATCGATGACATTATTTTTATTCCTGCAAAAAATAAACAATACCAACAGCAACTGGTAACAAAATAATTCAATTGAGAGTGGCAGCAACGAATACGATAATTTAATATCGGCAAAGAAAGGGCGCAATAGACTATGCCCGAGGGCCTGCGGGGCATTATTCAAAAACCCTTTAAAAGATGGTGACAAAGAATCGATGCCGATAAAAGTGGCTGGCGTAGTAAGATGAGTAAACGCCTGTTGCTTTGTGACCACTTTCGCCGGCAAATTTAATGAGGGCGATAACAAACCAGCATTAAAAAAAATAACAGCTCCCAAGCAATAAATCACCATAAATGTAAGGAAAGGAGGATACTTTTTTATCACGCAAAGTATCCAGGCAAAAGCAGCCGGTAAAAAAGCCAACGCCACATAATTGCGCTGGATAAACAGTATTGCCAGGGCAAAAAAAATGAAAATGACTTGCCTCAGGGAAAGGCGGCCATTTTGCAACGCCCTGTAAATATTAAAAACACCAACACCAATTGTTGTCAGCACAACACCATCTTTATGAATGGTATTGGAAAAAAACAACAAGGACGGTAACAAAAAACAGGTAACTATTAATATATATTGTTTCTCCGGATACACAGCAGAAAAAACACGATACAATCCTATAACACCAAAGAAGATTGCCGCATTGTAAAAAATCACATTTACATAATAGTCACCAAAACTAAAAATATCGCAGATAGATAAAAATTTAATAACCAGGTTGCTGGTTAAATCATTCCAGTAGGAATTGTCTGAACTAAACAAGCCACTGTAGCCGGTTTTATACCCAGATTGAAACAGGTTAGTAAGATAATTTGCGGGATCATTAAAAAGTAACTGGTATTCTGCCAGCCCTTCTTTCTGAAATATGGCAGTATCGGCTACATTGCTCATTCTTATTAACAGCCAGCCAGTCACACAACCGGCGATTGTTTTCAATACAAACAAGCCAACAATCGTTTTTGCAGAAAGACCGGCATTCATCACAAACCTGCTTTTGGTAAGCAACCAGGAAAAAAGCAGCAGATAAATTAAAAATAAAACATAGCTCAACCGGTACAATTTTTAATGTGGGAAGTTAGTTAAAATAATAAATATGCATTGCAGGCAGAAAAAGAAATACTGGTTGTACTTTTGCGCTTTCTAACAACAATTATGGAAATAACCGTTTCAACCGCCAACGAACTTCGACTTACAGCCGAAGAATTTGAACTGATCAAACAAAAGATTGGTCGCACCCCTAACTTTAATGAGCTGTGTTGCTTCAGCGCCATGTGGAGCGAACATTGCAGCTATAAAAACTCTATCAAGTGGTTAAAAACACTGCCCCGCGACGGCGAAAAAATGCTGGTAAAAGCCGGTGAAGAAAATGCCGGACTGATGGACATTGGTGATGGATACGGCGTAGTATTTAAAATTGAAAGTCACAATCACCCAAGTGCCATCGAACCTTTCCAGGGGGCGGCAACCGGCGTCGGCGGTATTCACCGCGATATTTTTACCATGGGGGCAAGGCCGATTGCTTCTTTAAACTCTTTGAGGTTCGGCAATTTAGCGGAAGCTAAAACACAACATTTATTAGCAGGCGTGGTGCACGGTATTGGCCACTATGGCAATTGCTTTGGTGTTCCAACAGTTGGCGGAGAAATATATTTTGAAGATTGCTATCATACAAACCCGCTGGTAAATGCCATGAGCGTGGGTATATTAAAAAATGGTACTACCATTTCCGCTACTGCGGAAGGAAAAGGAAATCCTGTTTTTTTTGTAGGCAGTGCTACGGGTAAAGATGGCATTGGCGGCGCATCTTTTGCCTCTGCCAATATTACTGCTGATAGTGCCGAAGATTTACCCGCTGTGCAGGTGGGCGATCCTTTCCAGGAAAAGAAATTATTGGAAGCTTGCCTTGAAGTAATTAAAACCGGTGCCATCGTGGGCATGCAGGATATGGGCGCTGCGGGCATTATATGTTCTACCGCGGAAATGAGTGCCAAAGGCAATTCAGGTATGCGGATAGATTTGGATAAAGTGCCCATGCGCCAGCAAAATATGAAAACATGGGAACTGTTGTTGAGTGAAAGCCAGGAAAGAATGTTGATGGTGGTGCAGAAAGGTAAAGAAGCCGCCGTGCTGGAAGTATTTGAAAAATGGGATTTACCCTGTAGCGAAATTGGCGAAGTAACGGATGAC
>JANYFI010000295.1 GCA_025362765.1 Ferruginibacter sp.
CTTTCATCAAAAAATATAGTGGTAGAGAATGCCATCAGCTTTACAGCCTGGATGGTAGACGATGAAGCGCAACGTACAGCAGCTTTGGCAGAACTTGAAGAGGAAATGAAACTGGTGGCTGCGCTTGGTTGCCACCGCATCGCAGCACCACCGGCAGGCGTTAGCAAAGATCAGCCAATCAATTTTCAGCAGGCAGGCGCCCGGTTTAAAGAAATACTGGTGTTAGGCAGAAAATATAAGGTGATGCCGCTGTTAGAATTTTGGGGCGCATCAGGTACACTCTATAACCTAAGCCAGGCAATGGCTATCGCCGCAGCGGCCGATGACAGGGAGGCACGTATCCTGCCTGACGTGTACCACTTGTTTCGTGGAGGGTCAGGCTTTGAAGCCCTAAGCCTTTTAAATGGCAAAGTGATTGACATTATTCACATGAATGACTACCCTGCTTCAAAGCCGGTAAATGAACAAACCGACGCTGACAGGGTATATCCCGGCGATGGTGTTGCGCCGTTGAAACAGGTATTACGTGATTTGAAAAATATGGGAGGTATGAAAGTACTTTCACTTGAACTTTTTAATAAAGCCTACTGGGGCCAGGACGCTTTGTTAGTGGCGAAAACCGGATTGCAAAAAATGAAATCGCTGGTGAATGCGCTGGAAGGATAAACAAATATATTAAGGATGGGTTGGCAATTAAACCTTGCTTAAAATTTGCTGTACCGGCATGAACGCTTTTGAATTGCCGCAGGAAAGCACTAAAAAAAAACTGATTGAATGCTCGCGGCCACGCAATGGTTACACCTTTAGCTAAAAAACACAACTAAGCTATTTTAAGTTACCCTTTATCCGGTTTTATTTTCGACGACAATATTATATCTCCTCATTTGGGCTATGCAAAAAAAAAGCGTTGCAGAAAGTTGCAACGCTTTTTTACCCGAAATAAAAATTAATGACCAATTTCTTTGCTATTGGTATTAAGCTGCTGATTGAGTGCTTTTTGATCTGTTTTTGTTAAATGTCCTTTATCCATTTTACGCATATCTTTTTTTTCCTGGTTGATAGAACTCAGGTTTTTGCGGTCTTGTTTTGCTTGTGCCTTCGTAATATCACCTTCTTTTTTTTCCTCGGTAATTCGTTTTTCCTGGTTGTCTTCCCTTTTGTTAACCTCGTTAACCCTTGGATGATGCGCAATATGGGTTCTTTGGTGTCCTGGTCCGGCTTGGGCAAAAGAAGTGGCGCTGAACATGATGGCAATAGATGCCGCTAAGATTGATTTCATTTTTTTGATTTTTTGATTTTGTAAAAATTTGTCATTGTTAAGAACGAATTCTTTGCCGAAAGTTTATTCACGCATTCCCCGTTAACGAATCAATAACGGCTTAAGCATTATTTAGCTGTTTTTGCAGCCAGAGGTTTCGCCCATTCCGGGATGCAATTTTTATTACAGATAAACTTCAATATTTAAAAACCTGTGTTGCTCTTGTGATAAATATATGCTTTATGTATTTCCTTAGTAATTATTCTGATAAAAGACGTTGTTTCAAATCCACTCCTGTAACCTTAAAGCCATTCACATAATAAAGACATCGGTAGCTTTTTATTTCTTAAATTTGTATCACTTCAACAGGCTGTACAACCCACTCAACTTTATTAGAAACCGTCATCCGGCATACCGGTTATATATTTATTTACCTGAAAAAAAATTATGAAAAAGTTGATCATGCTATTATCTGTGCTGCAATGTATCGTGCTGTCTTCCTGCTGGACCAATGACAAAAACATACACATTAGCTACAAAAACAACGACGATTCTTATTCAATGGATGCCCGGTTCAGTAAAAGAAACACAAGAGCAGCTGAACAGTATATGAACGAAAAGATAGGCAAGCAAAATAATATTTCCTTTGTAAATACTGACATTGATGCACAGTTTACATTGGATGATGGTTCTAGATTTTATATGCAAAAATCACCCGGCCATATACTGATCAGCATGAATAAATTTGAAAATACTCCTGAGCATTTCCAGCGTATCCAGGAAATGTGCAAAGGAATGAAGTATGTTTTTTTAAAGTAGCGATGTATAGCTGTTTTATTATTCAATAACATTTCTCCAAAAAAAGGGTGGCAACATACGGTGGCGTTTCTGTGCCAGCGTACTTGTCAAGCCTTATCTAATACACATTTAGATGGTGTACCCATGCTTCGCTATTTGCATAAATATAGTCTGCCGTTTTTTGCCTCACACTGGCACAGGATTCATAATAAATCTCTTACCGGGTAACACTTTTCAGTTGGTTAATTAGGCTCACCGGTGGCCTTCGGGATAAGTTGATAATT
>JANYFI010000629.1 GCA_025362765.1 Ferruginibacter sp.
CGGGCGCTTTAATTTTTCCACAACCGTGCAAGTGGTAGATGATAAATTTGACCCGAACGATATGGGCATACAATTTTATAACAATAACATCAACACCTACATTTATGCGGGCTACTATTTTACCAAGCCAAGCAAATGGTTTAACCGGTGGTTCAATAATATCAATATTAACTACGACCAGCTTTTTGTGCCCAGGGCGTTTCAAAGTTTTAAGTTTAATTACAACACCAATTTGCAATTAAAAAATTTATGGTCTGTGGGTACGTACGCCAGCGTAGCGCCAAAAGGAAATGATTTTTATGAACCAAGAGTAAACGGAAGGATGTTTAAGAGCCCTGCATATTATACACAGGGCGCCTGGGTACAAACCAATTCGGCAAAAAAATACAATGCCATACTTACACTAACTATTAGTAACTACTACCTTTTTAATTCAAAAGAATATTATGCTGATTTTACACAGACGTTTCGTTTTAGCAACAAGTTTTCCATAGCTCATTTTGTATCTGCAGACCCTATTAGCAACAATGTTGGTTTTGCTTCAAGCAACAGTAGCAATGGCGAAGATGGTATTTATGATGCCAACACTATATTATTTGGCAGGCGTAAAAGGATGACTATTGAGAACAGGTTAAATTTTAAATATAGCTTTAACAACACCATGTATATTACCATGCGCATAAGGCATTACATGAGCACGGTAAATTACAAAGAGTTTTTTATACTGAACCAAAGCGGTAATTTGGATAAGATAGATGGCAGCAACACACCTATCAATCAATACATTGCCCGCAACCATAACTTTAACAACAACTACAATATTGTTAATGTAGATATGGTATACAGCTGGCGGTTTGCGCCTGGCAGCGAGTTTAATGTGGTTTGGAAAAACGCCAGCAACACTTACGAACCAGACGTTGTGAATAATTACCTTAAAAATTTTAACCACACAATTTCCTCGCCTCAAAACAATAGCCTTTCTTTAAAAGTGCTTTATTACATTGATTACCTGCAATTAAAAAGAAGCCATAAAAATAGCCCGCTTCATGAGGAGGCTGATGTTATGCCGGAGAGGAATAATGCAAGAAACTTTAGGCAGTTGCTTACCCCACCACGGATTTAAATTTCTTGAACCTCTAGTCTGGCGAGGGCGTCAGACTGGAGTGGAAAGAAATTTTAAAAACTTCTTCCTTCATCCAATGCATAAAAAAACCGGTCAGACGAGGGCGTCGGGCCGGTTTTTTTATGCATTGTTAAACCCTATTTCAGCATCATTTTATTTACTGGCTTTTCCAACAAGTATTTATAAATAAACTGTGTTTTTAAGTTTTGATAATGCAGCCATTTATTGCCTGGCCAACCATGCCTTCCGCCGCTGTATTCCATAAACTCAAAATCTTTTTTAGCATCCTGCAATTTGCTGATAAGGTTTACGCTATTTTGGATATGCACGTTATCATCTATCATGCCATGTGCAATCTGCAGCATGCCTTTGTACTTATCCACGTAAGTGAGTACAGAACTTGATTTGTAGCCTTCTGGATTTTCGGCCGGTGTATCCATGTACCGTTCTGTGTAATGCGTATCGTAATAGTTCCAGTCTGTTACGCTGCCGCCTGCCATGCCGTGGGTAAATACATCGCTGCCATAAGTCAATGCGTAACACGTCATATAGCCGCCATAACTAAAGCCAGTTATACAAATTTTTGAGGAGTCTGCACTGCCGTTTGCAATAAGCCATTTAACCATGGTACTGTAATCTTTCATTTCCCAATAGCCCAAATTACGGTACATATAATTTACGCCTTCTTTACCAAAGTGGCCACTGGCACGATGGTCCATCACTACTTGTATCAGTCCTTCCTTGGCATAAAATTGTTGAGTGCCATTTAGGCTCCAGGCATCCCAACAGGTACCGGCATTAGGGCCGCCGTAAATAGAAATGAGCACAGGGTATTTTTTGTTTTTATCTATATTGGTTGGCCAGGTAACTTTCATTGGCAAATCATATAAACCATCATCGCTTTTTACGCGTAGCAAGTCTGTCTTCGCTAAAGTATACGTATCAAATGCAGCATCTTTACTATCACCCAGGTCTTTAATTATCTTTCCTTTAGTACTTACCAAAGTCATTTTTGAAGGCGTGCCCACGTTAGAATAGGTGGTGATAAAATAACTGCCGCCGGGCGAAAGGTTGATGTTGGTATTATTATAATCACCAAAAGTTAAGCGGTGCAAATTTTTGCCGTTTAGCCCTACGCAGTAAAAATCAATACGGGCAGTGTTTTCGCGGCTTCTTGCGGTAAAATAAACGATACCTTTTTTTTCATCTACCTGTGTAATATTCAGCACAGTAAATTTTCCGCTGGTGATAGCGTTTATTTCTTTACCTGCCATATCGTACAGGTACAAATGGTTCCAACCAGTTTTATCGCTTTCTAAAATAAAGTTTTTATTGGTAGATAAAAAGTGAAGCCGTTCGTAACCATCTTCCAGTTGTATCCATGTTTTTTGCTTTTCATCATACAGTTCTTTTTTAGTTCCGGTTGATGGGTTTACGCTCCATAATTTTAAGTTATCCTGGCCACGGTTCATCCATTGTACCCACAACGCACTGCCATCGGGCGTCCAGTAAGGCGCTCCAAAATACTGGTCATCTTTTTCATTAAAATCTGCAAAAATAATATCGCCGCCATTTGGGGAAACAATACCAATTTTTATTTGCGGGTTAGGGTCGCCTACTTTGGGGTAGCGTTCTTTTTCAACATAACCATGTTGACCGCCGCTGCCATCTGTTATAGTAAATACCGGCACGGGCGAATCGTCCGTCCTAAAAAAAGCAA
>JANYFI010000307.1 GCA_025362765.1 Ferruginibacter sp.
TCCATGTAACGGCTCATCCAATATAAACTATCTGCAACTCTACTAAGCATAGGCGAAAAGTAAAAGCCCTCTGTATCCGCTGCTGCGGAGGTAAGAAAACTATTTTTATTTTGGTGATATGATCAAATAAATAAGCAAACCCCTTTTTGCATATTTAAAAAAAAACAAATTGTTACACAGGTATGGATGCTACTACACAAGTATTCCGCTCTTTATTCTGCCAGCACCCAGGTATCTTTACTGCCGCCACCCTGTGATGAATTTACGACGAGCGATCCTTCTTTTAACGCCACCCTGGTTAAACCACCTGGTACAATATCAATGCCGTCCGGGCCACACAACGCATAAGGCCGCAGATCGATTCTACGTGGCTTTAACTGACCATCCATATAACAGGGCGCCGACGATAAACTAATGATAGGTTGTGCAATAAATTGCCGGGGGTCAAGAAGCACCTCTGCTTTATATTTTATGATTTCTTCATTGGTGGCTGCGCTGCCCATCAGCATACCATAGCCACCGCTTTCGTTGGTTTTTTTAATAACCATTTCGCGGATGTTCTTAAACACATGTTCCCTTTCTTCCTCTTTGCCCAAATGATAAGTGGGTACATTTTTAAGGATGGGTTCTTCATTGAGATAATATCGTATCATCGCCGGCACAAAAGTATAGATCGCTTTATCGTCTGCCACACCGTTACCCACTGCATTTACAATAGCTACATTGCCTTTGCGGTAAGCACTCATAATGCCTGCAACTCCCAGGCGGCTGTTGGCATCAAATACCAGCGGATCCAGGAAATCATCATCCACCCTTCTGTAAATTACATCTACCTTTTGCAAACCAGAAGTGGTTTTCATGTACACTTTATGATTGTCTACCACCAGGTCGCTACCTTGTACCAACTCCACGCCCATTAATCTTGCCAGGGTGGTATGTTCAAAATAGGCAGAATTATAAATGCCGGGTGTAAGTAATACTACCGTTGGATTTTTTGTTTGTCCCGGTGCCAGTGAAACCAGGTTTTTGTGTAACAGTGTGGGGTATTCCGTTACGCTGCGCACATTGTTATTGGGCAGCAAATCAGGAAAAAGACGTTTGGTGATTTCCCTGTTTTCCAGCATATAACTTACGCCGCTGGGTGTACGCAGGTTATCTTCTAAAATATAAAATGACCCATCATTGTTGCGAATCAAATCAATTCCCGAAATATGAATGTAAATATCATATGGTACCGGAAAATTATGCATCTCCCGCAGGTAATGTGGGCAACTGTAAATCATATCAGCCGGCATTATACCGTCTTTAATAATAAACTGGCTGCTGTAAATATCTTTTAAAAAAAGATTTAAAGCCCGCAACCGCTGCTTGATTCCTTTTTCAATAAAGTCCCATTCAGTTGCGGTGATAATACGTGGAATAATGTCAAAAGGAAATATCTTTTCTATGCCTTCGCCGCTGCTGTATACGGTAAAAGTAATGCCCTGGCTCATGAACAGCCTTTTGGCCAGGTCTTCTTTTTTATTGAGTTCATCAACTGATAGTTGCTGCATAAACTCAACCACCTTTTTGTATTGTTCCCTAACCGATGCATTGGAGTACATCTCATCCCAGGTGTTGGTATCTACTAAATAAGACTGCAGTAACTCACTTGTTTGCATAATAAATCGTTTTAGAGATTAGCTGGCATGCAAATCACAAAACCGATTATATCCAAATATAAGGAAATCAAACCTGTTTTTGACAAGGTGCAAAAATTTTCCTTGTAACTTTATTGCTAATAAATGATACCGATGATAAAAATTGCCATGATACCGGCCCGTTATGCAGCATCCCGTTTTCCAGCCAAGTTAATGCAGTTACTGGGCGATAAAACAGTCATTCGCCACACATATGATAATACCGTTGCAACAGGTTTATTTAATGAAGTGATTGTTGTTACCGATAGTGATATTATTTATAAAGAGATAGTAAATCATGGCGGGAAAGCCATGATGAGCCGGCGCCAGCATGAAAGTGGCAGCGATAGAATTGCAGAAGCTGTCGCTGAAATAGACGTAGATATCGTGGTAAATGTGCAGGGCGACGAACCTTTTGTACAGCAGGAACCGTTGCAAAAACTGCTGCAGGTTTTTGAAGAGGAAGAAGGTAAGGATGTACAGGTTGCTTCGCTAATGCAGGTGTTAACGGAAGCCAACTTTATTAACGATCCCAACTATGTTAAAGTAATGGTAGATAAAAATATGAATGCATTGATGTTTAGCAGAAGTGTAATTCCCTATCTGCGGGATACAACTGTTAACCCTGTTTACTATGAACATATAGGCGTGTATGCCTTTCGTAAGCAGGCGTTGATGAACTTTACCAACTGGCCAATTACGCCATTGGAAGCCGCAGAAAAAATTGAGTGTCTGCGCTACCTGGAGAATGGTGTTACGTTAAAAATGGTGGTGACACAATACATGGGAATTGAGATTGATACACCGGAAGATTTGAAGAGGGCGGCTAAATTGTTTAAATTATCTGCGGGCCAATAAAGTGGGGGTTGTAAATCAGTAAAGCTGCTTCTACAATTCCTTACCACCAATTATTGCCAGCATTTCATCATGTATTTTGCCATTGGTAGCCAGTATATGTGGCTGGTACACCGAATAGTACTTCCCTGCAAAATCAGTAACCTTTCCCCCGGCTTCTTCTACCATTAAAAAGCCTGCAGCGCTATCCCATGCCTGTAATTTATGCTCATAAAATCCATCAAACCTTCCACAGGCAACCCAGCACAAATCTATTGCCGCACTGCCCAAACGCCTAACGGGAACGCCTTTGCGAATTAGTTTTTCAAATACCTGCAATGGCCCATTGGGTGCATCGAGGTAAGTGTAGGGAAAGCCCGTTACCAGGCAACTGTTTATAACGGCTGTTTTATTGCTTACAGAAATATTTTTATCGTTCAAGGTTGCGCCTTTTCCCTTTTCGGCAATAAAAAATTCCTTCATAATTGGGTTATATACAGCCCCCATAATTATTTGTCCATTGTGCTCTAAACCAATACTGATACAGCAAAGCGGAATGCCGTTAGCGAAATTAATGGTGCCGTCAATGGGATCAATAATCCATTTATAGCTGCTGTCCATAATGATTTCACCCGCTTCTTCACTCAAAATAAAGTGTTCGGGAAAATCATTTTTGATAACTTCAAAAATCGCTTGTTCAGCAGCATGATCGGCTTCTGTTACCGGGTTATTGATGCCTTCCTTATTGGTAATTTTAAAATCGCCGTTAAAAAAACGTACCAGTTCTTTTGCGCCTGCTTCAGTTGCTTTTAGTAAAGTATTTTTCATCATTTGGCAAAGGTAACAATAGCCTCCTATATACCGTCGGGGCGTCGGATTTTAAAACAGTGAATTTCACTCTTTTAAAAAAGTAAGTCAGGCATAGGTACACTCTTTGAAAGTCCCCCTTGGGGGATTTAGGGGGCTGGATTTTGTATACTCCCATAAAAAATCTTATTTCGTATATCTAAAGCCGGTGATTTGAAACTTTCCATTATTATAGTCAATTACAATGTTAAATATTTTACGGAGCAATGTTTATACAGTGTTGAGCGGGCCTGTAACAGTCTGCTGGCGGAAATCATTGTGGTTGATAATTGTTCAACCGATAACAGCAAGATTTATTTGAGTGAGAAGTTTACCAACGTGCAATTTATCTGGAACAAAGAAAATCTGGGGTTTTCGAAAGCAAATAATATGGGTTTGCAGCAGGCATGTGGGGAATACATTTTATTTTTGAACCCGGATACAATTATTCCTGAAGATTGCCTTGACAAATGCCTGTCGTTTTATTGCAGGCAAAAGGATATTGGGGCATTGGGCATTCGCATGATTGATGGCGCTGGGGATTTTTTAAAAGAAAGCAAGCGAAGTTTTCCTTCTATTTCAACGTCATTTTTTAAATTGAGCGGACTTGCGGCAGTTTTCCCCCATTCTGCTATGTTCGCCCGTTATTATTTAGGGAATTTGCCAGACAATATCAGCCAGCCTGTGCCGGTGTTATCCGGTGCTTTTATGATGGCCGAAACAGCATTGCTTAAAAAAATGCGGGGCTTTGATGAGGCCTTTTTTATGTATGGGGAAGATATCGACCTAAGTTACCGGATACAAAAGGCAGGATATAAAAATTACTATTTTTCCGAAAGTACAATCTTACATTTTAAGGGAAAAAGTACCCAAAAAGCTACCCTTAAATACGTCCGTTTATTTTATGGTGCAATGGTGCTTTTTGTACAAAAGCATTACAGTTTTTCCAGGGCGTTGCTTTATAGAATTTTCATCCAGTTTGCGCAAGCTGTAAAAGCAATTACCACCTTATTTACTTCTTCAAAACCGATAACAGGTAATGCGGCGCAATCCATGGAGGCATTAATGATGGGTTGCCGGAAAGATTGTGACGCCGTGTCGGCTTTATTAGGTAAAACAACTACATCGGTAAAAATTATTCAAACGCTCTATACAGATCATCCGCAGAACAATCAATCGTTATTTAACCTGCAACAATTGCAGTCAATAATCAACCAGCAGCAAATAGAATCGCTTATTTTTTGTATCAATGGCTTTACCGCAAAAGAAGCTATCGCTCTTATTCAACATATTCATCCGCAAATCAATTATTTTTTTTGTGATGCGGGTTCTGCCAGCATTATTAGCAGTTGCAATAAAAACCAGAAAGGAAATTTGATAGCATTACAATAATTTTTAGGCACATGCTCTTTTAGGGAACATAATAAAAAAGCCATTCCGAAAGGAATGGCCTTATATTTACTAACCCGGAAAAAAGCGGTTTATGTGGCCTGCATTTCTGCAATTTTGGCCCTGATCTTTGCTTCAATTTCTTTTGCCATTTCTGGATTATCCATCAATATTTGTTTTACGGAATCTCTTCCCTGGCCTAATTTATTGGTATCATAACTAAACCAGCTACCGCTTTTTTGCACAATGCCCAGTTCTACACCCATATCAATAATTTCACCGGTTTTTGAAATGCCTTCACCAAAAACAATATCAAACTCGGCTGTTCTAAAAGGCGGTGCTACTTTATTTTTTACCACTTTCACTTTTACCCTGTTGCCAATGGCTTCGTCACCATCTTTTATTTGCGCCATGCGGCGGATATCTAATCTTACAGAAGCATAAAATTTTAATGCATTACCGCCGGTAGTAACTTCTGGGTTGCCAAACATAACACCAATTTTTTCTCTCAACTGGTTTATGAAAATACAGCAGCAGTTTGTTTTGGAAATGGTGGCAGTTAATTTGCGCAATGCCTGGCTCATTAATCTTGCATGTAAGCCCATTTTGCTGTCGCCCATTTCGCCTTCCAGCTCACTTTTGGGTACAAGCGCAGCAACGGAATCAATCACCACTACATCTACTGCACCGGATAATATCAAACGGTCTGCAATTTCCAGCGCCTGTTCACCATAGTCCGGCTGAGAGATGAGTAAGTTGTCAATATCTACTCCCAATTTTTGTGCATAGGCACTATCAAAAGCATGTTCAGCATCAATAAAAGCGCACATGCCCCCTTTTTTCTGAGATTCAGCAATTACATGTGTTGCAATGGTTGTTTTACCGCTACTTTCTGGTCCGTAAATTTCTATTACCCTTCCTTTTGGCAATCCACCAATACCCAATGCCACATCCAGCCCCAACGATCCTGTTGATATTACTTCCTGTTGTACATGGGGTTTATCTCCCATGATCATAACCGATCCCTTACCAAAATCTTTATCGATTTTGTCCATTGTTAATTTTAGGGCCTTTAATTTTTCTACGTTAGTGTTGCTCATTGTGTTGATTTTTTTAAGTGATGTATCTTGTTTTGCGTTTATAAAAATATAACAGACTCCAAAGATAATAGGTTTCTTTTATTAACACTAATAAATTTAGTATATTTAGTAAAAAAATTAGTTTTGCTGTTTTTGGACGATGAATTGCACTATTAATAGGCGCTTTCGGCGCACAAAAAAACCTGCTCTGACTTCCAGAAACAGGGTGTGTTAGGTACGATAGGTGGTCGTAACAGGCAATCCCGGAAGGGGGTTAAAAAACGGATGCAAAAACGGGCGAAAAGATGATACCGGGAAAGGAAAAGTTTACTGTTACTATTTCAACTATACAAATAGACGACCAATATTGGATAATTCCTATACCCTAAAGTGGTAATTTTTCAAGAAAGTGGCGAGTAAATAAAAATGGTCAATTATGTAAATTGTAAAACCGGTGGCCGTTTTATACGCTTATTTCGCTGCCACACATAATCCTAAACATATTTACGCACAATGAGATATTGGCTATATGCCATAAATATTTCCCCACAGCACCTTATGCCCAAATCGCTATTCGTAACTTTGCAACATGCGGAACTATTTAGATGAATTGAATGCGCCTCAACGGGAGGCGGTGTTACATAAAGACGGGCCTATTATCATCATTGCCGGTGCCGGCAGTGGAAAAACGAAAGTGCTCACCACGCGCATTGCCCACCTGATGGGTGCGCACGGTATTGATGCTTTTAATATTCTGGCACTTACTTTTACCAACAAGGCAGCGAAAGAAATGAAAGAAAGGGTAGAAAAAGTATTGGGAAATTCTGAAGCCCGCAATTTATACATCGGAACTTTTCATAGTGTGTTTGCCAGAATTTTAAGAGCCGAAGCCAATAAAATCGGTTACCCTAATAACTTTACTATTTACGACACAGATGACGCTAAAAGTGTAATTAAAACTGTACTGGGTGAATTGGAGCTTGACCCTGCTTATTACAAACCCAATACGGTGTACAACAGAATTTCGAGTGCAAAAAACAGCCTGATTGGTCCGGCTGAATACATCAATGATCCTACTATTCAGCAGGAAGATGCCAGGGCCAACCGGCCAATGATCGGGCAAATTTATGCCGCCTATGCCAACCGCTGTTTTAAAAACGGGGCTATGGATTTTGATGACCTGTTATTTAAAATGTACATCCTGTTAAAAAATCATCCCGATGCGTTGAGTAAATATCAGCGCAAGTTTAAATACATCATGGTTGATGAATACCAGGATACCAATACTTCCCAATATGAGATCATGAAATTATTGGGTGCCATGCACGAAAACATTTGTGTAGTGGGCGATGATGCACAAAGTATTTACAGTTTCCGGGGCGCAACCATTGAAAATATTCTGCAATTTGAAAGAGATTACGATGATGTAAAAGTGGTAAAACTGGAACAGAACTACCGCAGCACAAAGAGCATTTTAAGCGTGGCCAATGAAATAATTGGTAACAATAAAAACCAGATACCCAAAAAACTCTGGACAGATAATACACCCGGCGATAAAATTAAACTGGTGCGTACTGCTACTGATAATGAAGAAGGAAAATATGTAGCAGATACCATTCAGGAAGAAAAATTGCGCAATCACTATTTTAATAAAGAGTTTGCCATTTTATACCGCACCAATGCGCAAAGCCGTGCTTATGAAGAAAGTCTAAGACGGATGAATATTGCCTACCGCATTTATGGTGGTGTATCTTTTTATCAAAGAAAAGAAGTAAAAGATTTTATTGCCTATTTAAGGCTGGTAGTGAACACGCAGGATGAGGAAGCGTTGAAAAGAATTGTAAATTATCCAACCAGGGGAATCGGCAAAACCAGTATGGACAGGGCTGTACTATTTGCCAACGAAAATAATATTACCCTTTGGGAAGTGTTATCCAACGCTTCATCCTATGGGTATAAGGCGGGTACGTTGGAAGCCATTAATAATTTTGTACTGATGATAAAAATGTTCCAGAGTGAATTGCAAAAAAAGAATGCATACGACCTCGGAATAATTGTTGGTAAAAGCACGGGTATTGTAAAAGAATTGTTCAACGACAAAACGACTGAAGGGCTGGCAAGGTATGAGAACACCCAGGAGTTACTAAACTCCATCAAAGAATTTACCGAAACCCCGATGAATGAAGAAGATGGCGAGGTGGGGGATAAAAGCCTCGGCAGCTATTTACAACAAATCACTTTATTGACGGATACAGACAACGATAAAGAAGATGCCGACAGCGTGAAACTAATGACGATTCACGCGGCCAAAGGGTTGGAATTTAGCTGTGTATTTGTAGGCGGTTTAGAGGAGACGTTATTTCCCAACGCAATGAGTATTAATACAAGGGAAGAGCTGGAAGAAGAGCGCAGGCTTTTTTATGTAGCTATTACAAGAGCTAAGAAAAAACTCTGGCTTACTTATGCCAATGCCCGCTACCGCTTTGGCCAGTTACAGCAAAATGAGCCAAGCCGTTTTATTGATGAGATGCCCGCCGATTTTATTGACCGGAGTTTTGCCGGTGGCGGCGTTAGAAACCAGGGAGGAAACGGCCATAGCAATAACTGGGGTGGAAGCTCATTTGATAAAACCGGTGCTGGTGGCAATACTTATAAAGGCGGCGAAAATCCTTTCAAAAAAGAAGAAAAAAGCAAGCCGGCTTATTTAATTCCAACAAGGCCGCAAAACAAGGAACATATACCAACAGCAGATTTTGTGGCGAGCGACACAAGTAATCTGCAGGCCGGGCAAAAAGTAGAACACCAGAAATTTGGCTTTGGTGAAGTAATTAAAATGGAAGGCGCGACCCATAACCCTATTGCAACTGTTCAGTTTGAATTAAATGGTGAAAAAAAGATAATGCTGAATTATGCCAAATTGAGAATAATGGAATAAAAACACGGTATTTTAAAACAACATTATTTTCGAAATTGGAAATTATTGGGTTTTCGTGAGGCTGAGGAAGTAGGGTAACAAGTGCATCTGGCAGGATATTGTTAACTTTGCATTGAAATTTTTAAATACATTTTATGATTAAAACAGGCAATCCGGTTATAAGTATATATACAGAAATGACGCCCAACCCCGAAACAATGAAATTTGTTGCCAACAAATTATTGTATCCCGGAAAAAGCATCGATTTTCAGGACGAGTTAACTTCTGCCCCCTCACCACTTGCGCAGGAACTATTTACTTTTCCTTTTATTAAATCAGTTTTTATTGCAAGCAATTTTGTAACGCTTACAAAAACGACGGATACAGATGACTGGCAGGATGTAATTCCCACCATCAAATTATTTTTAAAAGAATACCTGGAAGAAGGTAAGGTTGTTGTAAATGAAGAAGCCGTTGCCAACATGAAAAGCGAAAGCAGCAACGAGGTAAGCGCCGATGACGATGATGTGGTTAAACGCATTAAAGAATTGCTGGAAAATTATGTAAAACCTGCAGTTGAAATGGATGGCGGTGCTATACAATTTAAAAGTTACGAAGATGGCAGGGTAAACCTGATGTTACAGGGAAGCTGTAGCGGATGTCCGTCTTCAATGATTACATTAAAAGCCGGGATTGAAGGCATGATGAAAAGGATGATTCCGGAAGTGAAAGAAGTTGTTGCGGAAGCAGAGTAAGCATTATGCTGAACCGGTTTAAAAAATAGTAAAAGCACCTCACCTGGGGTGCTTTTTTATTTTGCATACCACCTGGCCCATGCAATCAATATAAATTGTAATGGAAATAACCTTACCCATGCCACCCAGGCGGGCACACAAAAGTGAATACTTATGCAGCCACCCAACTGAATCATATAAATATGTGCGGGAATAAAAATTATCAGCAGGGCAATAATACCAAATGCGGCAGCCTTTCTTGTAGCGGGTACTACTAACAATAAGCCTAACACGATTTCAACTATACCACTGGTGAAATTAATCAACCGGGGAAAGGGTAAATAAGGAGGAATTAAATCGTAATAACTATCAGGATGCCAAAAATGATTGATGCCCGCCAACACATAAAATACGATCAATATAACCAGGCTGATTTTTTTTGCCATAGGACTATTTTAAGAATCTTGTTATGATTAAAGATAAAGTTATAAATTGATGCCCTAACACCAACAATGAATATAACAGAAATATACCACCAATTTATAAATGATATCAGTCATACAACCTGGTACGAATACGTAGCTGTATTTACGGGAATAGCAAGTGTTTGGTACAGCCGAAAGGAAAATATTTTGGTATATCCTACGGGGTTAGTCAATACAATTATTTATGTGTTCCTAAGTTTTAAGGGAGGTTTGCTGGGCGAAGCCAGTGTAAATATTTATTATACTGTCATGAGTATTTATGGCTGGTTGTTGTGGGCTAAAAAAGATCAGCAACAACAGGTAGTATTAAAAATTACCAGTGCTTCCGGCAAAGAATGGCTGCAGCATATTGGCTTTTTTGGTGTTTTTTATGCCGCCATTTATTTTTCGCTCACCTATTTAAAAAAGGATTTTGCCTCTGGTGCCATTCCGTGGGCAGATGCATTTGCTTCCGCTACAGCCTTTACCGCTATGTGGCTGATGACGAAAAAGAAAGTAGAAAGCTGGTACTGGTGGATAGCGACTGATATTTCGTCGATACCGTTGTATTTTGTGAAGCATTATGTTTTTACCAGTGTATATTATGTGGTGCTGTTGGTAATAGCCATTGCGGGCTTGTTTGAATGGCTCAAAAGAAATAACGACTCCTTAAATTTGCAGCATGATTAAACCCACTACTTATTGCCATGCCATCAATGCTATGAAAGCGGATGAGCAACATTTGCATAAAGAATATCATGATAAGCAGTATGGGTTTCCGATTGAGGTGGACAATGAATTGTTTTGCAGGCTGGTACTGGAAATAAACCAGGCTGGCTTAAGCTGGACTACCATCCTTAAGAAACAAGAAACCTTCCGGGCTGCCTATCACAATTTTGATATAAAAAAAGTAGCGGCATTTAAAGATGCGGATGTACAACGTTTGTTGAATGACGCCGGCATCATTCGCAACCGGCTTAAAGTGAATGCGGCTATTGAAAATGCAAAAGCTATCATGGCCATACAAAAGGAATTCGGCTCATTTAAAAATTGGCTTAATCACCACCATCCAACATCAAGGGAAGAATGGACAAAATTGTTTAAAAAAACCTTTCGCTTTACCGGTGGAGAAATTGTAAATGAATTTTTATTAAGCACTGGTTATTTACCCGGCGCACATGATCCATCCTGTGCCGTGTATAAAAAAGTATTAAAGGCCAACCCAATGTGGAATAAAAAATAATTATGCTCAAAAAGATTGTCATCATTGGTCCGGAAAGCACAGGAAAAAGTACACTGTGCGCAAATTTGGCCAGCCAGTTTAAAACTGGCTGGGTAAAAGAATATGCACGGGAATATCTTTTGGCGAATGGTACCAGTTACACGTTTGAGAATTTATTGGATGTTGCTAAAGGACAGCTTAATAATGAAGATGCGGCACTTCAAACCAGGATGCAATACAGTGGTGAGCCTTCATCAGACTTATTGTTTATAGATACCGATATGTATGTGATGAAGGTTTGGTGTGAATTTGTTTTTGAAAAATGCCACCACTGGATTTTAAATAAAATTGTTGAACGAAAATATGACCTGTACCTGCTTTGTAATATAGATCAGCCCTGGGTAAAAGATGAACTAAGGGAGTACCCGGATTTGGGAATAAGAGAAAAATTATACCATTATTATAAAGACATCATGATTAACCAGCAGGTGCCATGGGTTGATATTAGCGGTACTTATGCAGAGCGGCTTCAAAAGGCAATTGCTGCGGTAAATACACTTTAAAGTTAAAACCATCCTTTACGTTTAAACATTACAATCATCCACACAGGAATAATGAGCATGGCCCCTACTGCAGCATAAAATCCACGATCGTTATGTAACCAGGGAATTTTATCAAAATTCATCCCGAAAATGCCGCCGATAACTGTTGCCGGTGCCAGCAAACAGGTTACCACCGCCATTACTTTCATTACCTCATTCATGCGCAGATTTACGTTGTTAAGATAAAGATCCTGCAGGTTCATGGTAATGTCGCGGTAGTTTTCAGAAAGATCATTTGCCTGGATAATGTGATCATACACATCCTTAAAATATTTCAAGGTTCGTTCATCAATCAGGTCACTCTCTGTTCTTATAAAACCATTGATGACTTCCCTTACCGGCGCAATGCTTCTTTTAAGAATAATCATTTCTTTACGCAGCAAATTTATTTTCGCCAGTGCGCTGCTGCCGGCACTGTTTTGTATTTCTTCCTCAATGTTTTCAATGCGCTCGCCCAATTTTTCCATTACCACAAAATAATTATCTACTATCATGTCCAGCATGGCGTAACACAAATAATCCGGACCGCTTTGTCTTACTTTGCTGGCAGTAATTTTTAATTTATCCCGTATGGGATTAAATACATCTTTATTGGCTTCTTCCTGAAAAGTGAGCACAAAATTTTTACCCAGTACAATGCTTATCTGCTCCTGCTCTACTTTATATAATTCGTCATTGTAAAAAAGCATATTGCAAATGCAAAACAAAATATTTTCTATTTCATCCATTTTTGGCCGCTGGCCGATGCTTTGTATATCTTCCTGTACCAGCGGATGTACGCTATAATGATTGCACAATGCTTCAACATCCGCTTTGCGAATGCCATCAACATTTATCCAGGTTATTTTATTATTGTTGAGGTATGGATAACATTCCGTTATGCTATTGAGTTTTCTTTCTTCTAAAACCATCGAATCAAAATCGTAGATGTAAATATTAATGTCTTTTGCTTCTTCCCGTTGAGGAACTTTGGTTGGATTAACTTTTACAATTTCCTGTGTACGGCTGATGGTAAACGGGGAGACAATTTTTTGGATATAGTTCTTTTTACGACCCATTTTTTACAATTAAAATACTTTTTACAAAAAGGACAAAGGAAAATTAAACAATAAAAATGAGATGAATAAAATAAGGTATTGGTATTAAAAAGCCGGGGCTAATTACGCCCCGGCTTTATGTAAAAAATTACAGGAAGGTTTTAATTTCCATACACGCATAAAAATTTGATACGCATAATTTTTAATTGCTCCCAGTTAAAATTACTGTCGGCCAGCTCTTCCTGTGCAATCTGCAGGCTGCTTGTTTCGCAGGCTTTAAAGTAATCAATAATTTCTTCCTGTTCATACTCGTCTACCATTTCATCAATGGCGTAGTCGAGGTTTAATTTTGTTCCGCTTGCTACAATGGTTTCCATTTCTTCCAGCAGTTCCGTAATGGTAAGGTCTTTAGTTTTGGCAATCGTTTCAAGTGGAATTTTTTTATCTACATTCTGAATGATAAAAATTTTATTGTTGTTTCTGTTTACCACCCCTTTCATTATAAAATCATCGGGCCGCTGTACTTCATTTTCGCCAATGTATTCTACAATCAAATCAACAAACTTTTTGCCGTATCGCATCGCTTTGCCTTTACTTACGCCCTGGCATTTTTCCAGTTCTTCAATCGTTACAGGATACATGGTGGCCATGTCCTCCAGGCTGCCTTCCAGGAAAATAACAAAAGGCGGCAGGTATTTTTCTTTCGCCACTTTCTTTCGCAGGTCTTTCAGCAGTTCAAATAATTTTTGATCTGTAGCTATTGTGGAAGCGGCAACAGGGGCCACTTCGTCATCGTCGGCATCCGCCTCTTCAAACAAATTATTTAATATTATTTTAAAAGATGCCGGCTTCTTTATAAAGGCTTGCCCTTTTTTTGTAATCTTTAACACACCGTATTCTTCTATGTCTTTTTGTATCAGTCTTTCCAGGATCATCTGGCGCATCAGTGAATTCCAAAAAAGCTCATCCCTGCTTTTGCCAATACCGAAAAAATCACGCTCATCGTGCCGGAACATTTTTACCTTCGGGTTTGGTTTGCCGCGTAAAATATGCATCAGGTATTCCATGGTAAATTGTTCATCTAAACCTTTTATTACAGTCAACACCTGGCTTGTTTCCGTTTTGGCTTCCATTAATTCTTTGGGGTTATTACAATTGTCGCACATTTTATTGTCGCATTGCGCCGTTTCATTTTCTTCCCCAAAATAATTCAATAAAATTTTTCTTCTGCAAACAGAACTTTCACAATAGGCCACGGTTTCATTGATCAATTGTGCGCCAACTTCCCTTTCGCTTAAAGGCTTATCCCTCATAAGGTGTTCCAGCTTGGCTACGTCCTTATGACTGTAGTATAAAATACAGTTACCTTCCAGGCCATCTCTGCCGGCACGGCCGGTTTCCTGGTAATAATTTTCTATTGATTTAGGGATGTTGTAATGAATCACAAAACGAACATCGGGTTTGTCAATGCCCATTCCAAAGGCGATTGTCGCCACAATTACCTGCACATCTTCATTCAAAAATAAATCCTGTCTTTCTGCACGCAGCTTGCTGTCCAAACCTGCGTGATAAGCAACAGCTTTTATTCCATTTGCCATTAGCATGTCTGCAAGTTCTTCTGTTGTTTTTCGGTTGAGCGTATAAATAATTCCGCTTTTTCCTTTATTCTGAACAATGAATTTTACAATGCTTTTTATCGTTTGGTCTTTATTAATCTTCGGTTCAATCTGGTAATACAAATTTGGCCTGTTGAACGAAGACATAAATATTTTTGGATTGCGCAAACCGAGGTTC
>JANYFI010000315.1 GCA_025362765.1 Ferruginibacter sp.
CAAAACTTGGTATCCCAAAGGCCCTGGTTACTCAAATTGATAACAATGGTTACTCCGTTGCAACAAATTTATTGCTGCTTCATTCCATGAATTTGCACAATTGGTTTTCCTGGGATCATGCCTCCTGGTCTATAAGTACAGAGTGGTGGGCTTACATGATATTTCCCTTTTTAGTTGCGCCATTTCAAAAACTAAATAGGCACTCCAAAGCAATGGTGGCAGTCGCTTGTTTTGCCGGTTACTTGTGCATTACTTTTTTTATTGTGCCACTGGTTACTGTTCCAAAAGAAATTCCATTTGTAAAAATTGATCCTTCACAATTGAGCATAAACGTGGCCTATCAATATGGCTATTTGCGGTGTTTATGCGGCTTTATTTTAGGCATGGTTGTATATGAAGGTTATAAGGCAGATTGGTTAAAAAATATTTTATCCAATGGCTATATTTTAGCGGCTCTTTTTTTAGCTGTGTTTGTTTGTATGCACTTTACTTTGCCCGACTTTATAACAATTTTATTTTTACCATTTATACTATTATGTGGCGCTTACGGCAGTCCCAATACAGACAAATTATTTAAAATAACCGCTTTGCAAAAGATGGGGGATTGGTCATTTTCGATTTACCTCACACACCAGCCTCTTTTATTTACTATTGGTGCGGTATTGGCATATCTTAATCCAATGGACCCAGCTAAAGCGCCAATGGGCCCTCCGCCAAAGCCACCGCTTTTTATCGCATGGTTAATATGTTTGGCATTCATTGGATTGGTATTGCTTGTGTCCTATTTCACCTATCGTTTTGTTGAAGTGCCTGCAAGAAACTGGATTAATCAAAAAGCAAAACGAAAATTAATCTATTAAGAATTGCAACACAGCTATTTTTTTTAGAAGGGGTGGTACAAGGTTGGTCAGGTTTTTTTAATATAGATTTTGCGAATTATTTAGAAGAGCTTTAGCGATTGGGTGCAGACCTGCACAATGAAAGTGCCAACCGATTTGCATCCCAAAGTTTGACCCGGTTTAAAGTATTCGATGCCTGGTACAAACAGGAAGTTTTTTATGAAAAAATGCGGCACATCTGGCGAAGCGTGGCGGTACCGGGCAATGATTAAAAATAAGGAAAACCATCCAGTCGAAAATACCTGAATGTTTACCAACGACAGACATCCGGAAAGCTGGCGTTGCCTGAAAACAAGAAAAAGAATGAAACGTACCTCGGGCTACTCAGTAAACCAGCTACTCACTCAATGTATATGACCTGCCACCAGCTGGGCATATATAAATTTGGCGGTCTATTTTATATTAGCATGGCAAATTGAAAACAAAATACACTTCATCAAATAAGGAATTAAAAAATTAATATTTTATCAGTCACCTAAACTTTAAAAAAATAACCATGCTAAAAAAAATATTGAAATGGACAGGAATTTTAATTGGAAGCCTGTTGGTATTATTGCTGATATTTTATGGAGTAGTATATTTTAAAACCGAGGCAAGGGCCAATAAAATTTACCAGGTGAAGGTACAACAGCAAACAATTCCTTCAGACTCGGCCTCGCTGGCTTTAGGCGATCATATAGCAGGTGTGAGGGGTTGTAAAGATTGCCATGCAAATGGCGGGATTGCTTTTTTGAATGAAAGTAATCCGATCGGGTTGTTGTATGCAGCTAACCTTACAAGTGGAAAGGGCGGCATCAATTATACCGATCAGGATTATATCAGGGCATTGCGCCACGGCGTAGGTAAAGATGGAAAATCATTGTGGTTTATGCCGGTACAACATACCACCGCAGCCATGGGCAACAAAGACCTTGGCGCCTTGATTTGCTGGTTAAAAAAAATGGAACCGGTTAATGTTGTGCATCCTCAAAAGGAAATGAAACTATTGGGTAGAATATTGACCTTTTTAGATAAATTCCCCATGTTCCCAGCTGAATTGATCAACCACAATGCCAGCTATCCGGAAGAAGTAACACCGGCAGTAACTGCGGCCTATGGCAATTACCTGGCGATAAGTTGCCAGGGTTGTCATGGAGAAAATTTAAAGGGCGGGCCATCAAATGCACCGGGTGAGCCACCAATACCAAACCTAACTGCCACTGCCCACCTCGGCAAATGGAGCAGCGACCAGTTTGTTACGACTATAAAAACAGGGAAAACTCCTGAAGGAAGATTACTCTCCGATTATATGCCGTGGAAAACAATGGGCAAAGCAATGAATGAGGATGAACTAAAAGCCATCTATCTATACCTGCATCAATTGAAATAATGCCGCTTTTGTTCATCTCTGCTTGCTGATTTATTCTTATTAAGATAGTCAGTTGGCTGTGATGATTAGAATATGCTGAAAAAAAATTAACCACAGGCAACTGGATAATACATTGGTAGAAAGAATGGAAATAAAAGGAACATTGAAAAGAGGTCAGTTTCTGTGGGGTAAATAACAACATGTGAAAATAATATTTGTCTTTACAAAATACAAAAAACGGAATCAGTATAAAAAAACTAACTGTCTTTTAGCTGTTCTTTTGGCCTTTATAACAGGGCAATTTTTACGGGGCTTGCCACCGTACAGCATTTTTATGGCCTTATGGTGTTGAGTTGTTTTGGCAAGTTAATAACCGGGCGAATATTAATCAGGTATAAAAAATTGAGTTGTTTCGAAGCGTGCGATTTCAGCACTGGCCCGTGAAAATAATATTGCGTCAAGCCTTTTGTAAAAAGACCAGGGGTTAGCAGGGACCAGTGAAAATAAATAAATATTTAATTTATGGTTATCAAAAAAAATTGGTTGCTCTTATCAACCTTCATTTGTTGTAGTGTATTTATCGGTTGTAAAAAATACCCTTCAGAAATTGCCGTGTTAAAAACAGGTATCGTATCTGACATTGCAATCACCACTGCAACGGTTACAGGCGAAGTGGTAAGTGTTGGTGCTGCCAGTATTAACCAATACGGCCATTGCTGGAGTAGTGTAAACGATGTGCCTGATGTAATAATAAACCAGGGTAAATCAAGTTTGGGCGCAGGAGCCGTTGGCAGCTTCACAAGTAACTTAACTACCCTTTACCCAAATACACTGTATTACGTAAGGGCCTATGCAATCCTTGGCGCTGATACCATTTACGGCAATACAGATATCAAGTCGTTTAATACAAAAAGCGCTGTGATACTTTTACCCCCAAATGTGGCTACTGCAGCAAGTACCAGTATTACAACTACTTCTTTTGCTATTGGTGGAAACATCGTAAACATAGGTGGTTCAGCCGTTACAGCCTATGGTCATTGTATCAGTACTACCAACAAAACTCCTACCATAGCAGATACAAAAACAAATTTGGGAGGTACAGCTACTGCATTAAATTATAGCAGCGATTTTAGAAATTTAGCAATTGGCGCCATCTATTATGTAAGGGCTTATGCCACCAATGCCCAAGGCACTAACTATGGTATTACAGTAAATGTACAAACACAGATAGCCCAGGTTTCGCCTTCCGTATTTTCTGGCCCGGACTCTGCAATAAATTCAATCTCTACAATACAAAAAGGCAGTATCACCGCAATAGGGAGTGGTAATGTATCCGCTTATGGACATGTATATAGTGCCACCAATGCTGTGCCTGACATTTCGGATTTAAAGACAAATCTCGGTACAGCTACCGCTCCCACTGATTTTTTATCTAATATCACCGGGCTTCAATCGCTTACCAAATATTATGTAAGGGCTTATGCTACCAATGCCGCTGGAACTGGCTATGGTTATCCAAGGCCCGTTATTACAGATCTATTAAACCAGGCTACCGCCCTTACTGAACCTGCCAGTAGTTTTGGAAATAGAAAAGGCTTAGCGGCAGCTGCTGTAGGTACGGATTTATATGTAGGTATTGGAGTAGATAACACAAGTGACAACACAGTAAATACCTGGTATAAATACAATACCCTTACCGCCCAATGGAGTAGTGCCGCCAGTATACCAGGCTATGGTTTAGGCTTTGCCAATTGTGTAGCAATCAACGGAAAAATATATATAACTGGTGGCGCCAGTATTATTAACGGAACAGCCTTTACTAATACTACGACTTTTGTTTACGACCCGGTCGCAAATGGGTGGACCAACAATGGCACCAACCCGCTTTCAGAAAGGTATGGAGGTGCGGCATTTGTCTTAGACAATATTGCTTATTATACCTGCGGCGCGAATGTTAGCAGCGGGGCATTATTACAAACCACCTCAGCATTTAACCCTGCTACAAATACATGGAGTAGCAAAGCAAATTTTCCGGGTGGTGTAAGAGTAGGTGCCTGTAGTTTTGATATTCAAAGCTATGGATATGTTGGCCTGGGAAATACTTCCACTACCTATTACACAGACTTGTACCAATATTATCCAACCCAGGATGCATGGGTTCAAAGAGCAAGTTTACCTGGAAGTATTCCTTCCCGTAGTGGCAGCGCAAGTTTTTCTTTAATTGATAACAAAGGGTACGTATGCTTTGGCTATTCTGCTACAGCCGATTTTAATAATATTATAAGATATATACCAGCATCCAATAGCTGGGAAGCCTTACCAACAGTAAGTTACAACAACTATAAAGCCGCCTTTGGCATGGGTGTTGGATTTGGCAATTTTGCTATAATGGGCAGGGGTATTTTAGGTAGTACCGGCGGCTCCACAGGTGGTGGCTTTAATCCAAACCAATTTATAAAATTTAATTAAAAAATAATTTTACAATCGTTTAATATGAAATATTCATTTAAATTTTTATTAATCATCGCAATATTATTTTTCAATGAAAAAGCGTTGCAGGCACAGGATTTTACCGATCTTAAAAATGAAAAGGCAGTTACTTTATCAGGCTCACTGCAAATAAGAAATGTAAACATTAACAGCAGCCGTTACCAAATTCCTAAAATTAATACCGCTGCTAAAAACGTGCTGTTATTGGGAGGCGACCTCAATGTAAATATTTACGGCATTGATGTTCCACTTAGCTTTATTTTTAGCAATGGCGAGAAAAGTTTCAACCAGCCTTTCAACCAGTATGGGGCAAGCCCAAAGTATAAATGGCTTACCATACACGCAGGATATAGAAACTTAAATTACAACCAATTTACACTGGCAGGATATACTATGTTAGGTGGTGGTTTTGATGCAACCCCCGGCAAATGGCGCATTGGAGCTATGTATGGCAGGTTGGCAAAGGCTACTACTATTGATACCATCTCTGGTACACTACAACCATTTTCATTTACAAGAAAAGGACTGGCTGCAAAAATTGGTTATGGCAGCGATAATAATTTTTTTGAAATAAGTGCTATCAAGGCAAATGATGATGCAAACAGTGTTGACTTTAATATTGATACGGTAAACAAAAGATACAACAACAATATTACGCCAGCAGAAAACCTGGCGACAGGGTTTAAATCTAAAATTACAATTGTAAAAAAATTATTTGTAGAAACAGAGCTGGGATTAAGTATTTATACCAGGGATGTAAATAATAAAACAGACCTGGGTATGATCAACAGC
>JANYFI010000342.1 GCA_025362765.1 Ferruginibacter sp.
CATTATAGGCAAAGTCACATTCTTTAGCGGTATAGTTACCCGTACCAAAATAATACATGATTTCTTTGGGCGCTACAATGGCTTCTCCAAGCAAAGCCATGCCGGGAGAAGCTACCTGTACACATTGTTTTAGCAAGCGCAACAAGGTATGTGCCTTGGGTAAATTCTGGCAGGTAGTGCCCGGTTCTTTCCAGATAAAAGCAGGTGCATCAATGCGCAAAACATCTACGCCGAGGTTGGCATAAAACAATACAATGTCCAGCATTTCTACAAACACAGCCGGGTTGCTAAAATTAAGGTCCCACTGGTAATTGTGAAAAACTGTCATCACCCATTTGTGGCATTCCGGTACGTAGCTAAAATTACCGGCAGCAGTTTCAGGAAAAATATCGGGCATCGTTTGTTCAAAAATATCGGGCATAGTGCGGTCATCAAACATGTAGAAATAATCCTGGTAATGCTTATCGCCCTCCTTTGCCTTTAAGGCCCATTCCTGTAAACGGGAAGTGTGGTTGAGCACAATATCAATCATCAGGTATATGCCTGCCGCACTCATTTTTTGTTGCAGCACTACCAGGTCATCAAGCGTGCCAAAACGGGTATTTATTTTTCTAAAATCAGATACTGCGTAACCGCCATCGCTTTCCCCTGCCGGGCTTTCAAACAAGGGCATTAGGTGTAAAAAATTCACACCGAGTTTATCAAAATATTCCAGCTTATCGCCAAGATTGGTGAGGCTGCCACAGAACTGATCAACATACAAACTCATACCGGTTATTTCATTGCTTAAAAACCAGTGGCCTTTTTCGGCTTTTGCTGCATCTGCTTTTTTTAATGCCGGAGCTCTTTTTTTATGGGCGGCTGTAAGCGTTTCTATCAGCAGGTCAAACTGTGGTGCAGCTTTGGGATGATGCTGGTACAGCTCATCATACAATGATTTTATAACGGATATATTGGCAATTAAACGACTGTAAAAAGACAGGTTATCTTCCTCTTTGCCCATTCTGAATTTTAGCAGGGTCGTTTTAATCTTTTGATGTAATAAATAATCGTACATATTTTTTGTTAGCAACAGTTAATTAAAAATATCTGTAGTTAAATGTTTGAACGCTTCCATGGCACCCATGTATTCACAGGTACGGGCACCGGCTTTGTTTGCATTTACAACAGTTTGATGCCATTCAATTTCTGACAAGGTAAGAATTTGTTCCAACGATTTATCGCTTAACTGGTATAGCAGCGCACCTACAAATGCATCGCCGGCACCGGTTGTATCCACTGGCTTTACAGGGATGCTGGGTACAATTACTGTCTTCTTATTCAGGCCCAGCATGGTACCTTCTTTACCCAATGTAATGGCAAAAATGCCGGTTGTTTTTTCCAGTAAAATGGTTACCGCATCTGTTAATGTAGGTGCACCTGTAATCAGCATCGCTTCTTCATCACTCACTTTAAAAAAATGACAGCAGTTTAAAAAATTCCAGGATTGATCAATAAAAGTTTGGGTTTCTGTTTTAAATAAAAGCTGACGAAAGTTAGGATCAAAACTGATGAAGATGTTTTTTAGCAACGCCTTTTGTAATAAGCCCTGGTAGGCAGCCTGCAAAGGGCCGGGAAGAAATCCTGTGGCCGAACCAAAATGAATAATGGAGAATTCATCCAGGTTAATATTGTCCACTTCCTCACGGCTTAACTGTCCATCTGCACCACGGTTAAAATAGAAATCCCGTTCCCCGTTTTCCATCAGTGATACAAAAGCGAATGTGGTAAAGTAATGTTCATCCTGCAACACCCATTTGGTAGACACACCAAAATCCTGCATCACTTCTATCAGGTGTTTTCCAAAAGGGTCGATACCCACTTTAGCAGCCAGTTCCACATTGCCACCTAAAGCTGCAATGGCCGCGGCTACATTGGTTGGAGCACCGCCGGCTTTCTTTAAAAAATTATTACCGTCAGAAAGTGATTTGCCTTTATCCGTGCAGATCATATCTATTAAAGCTTCGCCGATGCAGAGTATTTTGCCCATATAAAAATATTATTGTTTGCTATTTTTAATCTTTGTATTTCCGGATATGCACCTGCATCAGGCGTTTTTTTATTATCACAATTCAATCACCGCTGCTTCGTATGGTCTTAGTGTTTCACTTGCCAATACGGTGGTATAATTACTGATCAAAGTTTTTGCTTTGCTTAGATCAATACCGGTATGTAAGGTTGAATTTTTACTTTTAAAATTCAACAACACTAAAAATTTCTTATTGTTTAATTCACGGGTGTAGGCGTATACATCCGGATTGTCCTTATCAAGCAATGTGTATTTTCCATAAACAAGTGCAGGGTTTTCCTTTCTCAGCTTTACCATTTTTCTGAAATAGTTTAGACAACTGTTAGGATTTTTTTCCTGCATTGCCACGTTTAAATAGGCATGGTTGGAATTTGTTTGTAGCCAGGGCTTACCTCTGGTAAAACCTGCATTGGTGCTGCTATCCCATTGCATGGGTGTGCGGCCATTATCCCTGCAACTGAACTTTATTTCAGCCATAAATTTTTTTATATCACCACCAATATTTTTTTGGTGCTGGTATTCATTCAATGTTGGCATATCCTTGTAGTCCTCTATTTTATTGAAGCCTGCATTGGTCATCCCCAACTCATCGCCATAGTAATAATAAGGTGTGCCACGCATACTCAGTAAAAAAGTTGCCAGCATTTTTGCAGATACATCCCGGAAGGCAGCACTGTCATTTCCAAACCTGCTCACCAGCCTTGCCTGGTCGTGATTGGCAAGAAAAATTGCGAGCCAGCCTTTCTCCGCAAAAGCACTATCCCAGCGGCTGAATACTTCCTTAAAATGCGGCAGACTGTACCCTTCCGGTTTGGCAATGTCCACGCCTTCAAAAGCATAGGCCATGCCGAGTTCTTTACGATCTGCATCTACTAAATTATGGGCATCTTCAAATGAATTACCGGCTCCCTCTGCCACACTCATTACATTGTATTTACTAAATACCTGCTGGTTCATTTCTTTTAAATAATCATGCAGGTGCGGCCCCATGGCATAATACTGCACAAAGTTTTTTTCGTACCCGGAAGGAAACACGGGGAACGTAGTATCCTTTGCCGAAAACTGAAACGCATCCAGCCTGAAACCATCGATGCCTTTATCTGCCCAGAATTTCATGATGTCAAATACCTCCCGGCGAAGTGTTGGGTTTTCCCAATTCAGGTCAGGTTGCTTTCTGGAAAAATAGTGCAGGTAATAGGCATTGGTAAGCGTATCATATTTCCATGCATCATGGTTTACATCAAACAGGCTATACCTTGCAGGCGGCGTGCCTTTTTCTTTATTCCACCAATGATAATAATCCCGGTACTTACTGGCCCTTGAACTCCGGCTTTGTTTAAACCATTCATGCTCATCGCTGCTGTGGTTGAGCACAAAATCCATTACCAGTTTGATGCCTCTTTCGTGCAGGCCTTTTAGCAATGCATCAAAATCCTGCATGGTACCAAAGTCTTTCATGATGTTGCGATAGTCGCTTACGTCATATCCATTGTCATCATTGGGAGAACTATAAATGGGGTTTAGCCAGATCACATCAACACCCAATGATTTTATATAATCGAGTTTGGAAATTATCCCCGTCAAATCACCAATGCCGTCTCCATCACTGTCTTTAAAACTGCGGGGATAGATCTGGTAGACTACCGCTTCTTTCCACCATTTGCGATCTGTGGAATCGGTTACAGATGATTGTGTTTCTGTTTTATTATTTGCAGAATTACAGGAGCTGCATAGCAATACTGCCGTAAATAAGAAAGTGGTGATATGTAGTAATTGTTTTAACATGATAATTGCTTTGATTTATTTGCCTCCCTCCCCTTCGGAGAGGGAGCGGTGCATTTTACATATCCAGGCATTTTAACTTACACATCATTATTTGTTATTTAATCGGCACAATTTCAAGACTCCTCTAAAATCAGTTAATACATTTAATTGCTGAGCTCTTGCCTTAGTTCTCCCTTCAGGGGGCGGAGGGGGCTCTTAATGCCCACCACCCAGCGGCAGTTGCACATCTTCACCCGGCGGAACCGTTTTTATCAATGCTGTTGCAAGTGCGGCGATAATTAAAAAAACGCCCGCAAAACTGATGGCACTTCCAGGGTTGTTGTTGAGTACATGTTTTAAGATATACCCAAACGTAAGGTTCTGTAAGATCATGGGTATAACGATCATCATATTGATGATACCCATGTACACACCATACCTTTCTTTTGGAATATTGCCTACCACCATTAAATACGGAATGCCCATCATACTTGCCCAGGCAATGCCAAAGCCCGTCATGGGTGCAAACAGCAGGTACTTGTTTTCAATGTGCGGAAAGATCAATAGCCCAATACCAGCCAGTACAAGACAACTGAAATGTACCAGTTTAGGACTGTATTTATTGGCCACCCAAACCAACCCAAAAGCCGACAAAAAAGTAGCGACATTATACCAACCATTTACAAGGCCAGTCCAGCCAACGGCTTCTTCATACAAATGCGGATTATCTCCCGGTGAAGTATGCCAGACAGATTGGGCAATGCTTTTAGAGGCATTTTGCCAGTAGCAAAACAAGGCATACCATTGAAACAGATAGACCAGCGCCAGTTGCCACATTACTTTTGGCATGTGTTTAATGGCATGGGCAATTTCTATAAATGGTTCGGCAATACCTTTTTTATTGGCCCGCAATGCAGCAAGTTCTTCATCTGTAGGAGGTATTTCGGGAGTTGTTTTTATAGACCATAAAACGGAGGCTATAGAACAAAACGAACCTAAAAAAAATGAGCCATACACCCAGGTTGGAATTTTGCCATGCCCTTG
>JANYFI010000354.1 GCA_025362765.1 Ferruginibacter sp.
ATAGGCTCTGGGCGATGAGATCGCATTCATGCGTATACGATCGCCCAGCAAGGCTCCGCCGGTTTTTTTCTTAGATGGATCAACAGAAATTACAGCAATGGTTTTATCAGTATACGTGTTTAAAAATCGGCGTACAATTTCATCTGTAACAGAAGACTTGCCTGCACCGCCGGTACCGGTGATGCCGACAACAGCAGCCCCCCCACCCCCCAAAGGGGGATTTTTGGAGTCCTTCATTTCTTGATACTCTGCAGTCAAATCGGAAAGTAAATATTTAAAGTCTTTATTGTTTTCAGCGAACGTAATCGCTCTGGCCACTTTTCTAATATCCCTCCACTCCCCAAGTACGAAAACATTACCTGGATTATTCGCTTCAATAAATCCCCCCTTGGGGGGTGGGGGGGCTGCTTTTTTGATCACATCTTCAATCATGCCTTCCAGTCCCATTGTTCTGCCATCATCCGGACTGTAAATTCTTGTGATACCATACGCGTGCAATTCCTCTATTTCAGCAGGCAGAATTGTTCCGCCGCCACCGCCAAAGATTTTTATATGTCCGCAACCGCTTTCATTCAGCAGGTCTTTCATGTATTTAAAAAACTCAATGTGGCCGCCCTGGTAACTGGTAATGGCGATAGCTTGCGCATCTTCTTCTATGGCGCACTCCACAATTTCGTGTACACTCCTGTTATGGCCAAGATGAATGATTTCTGCACCCTTTGACTGTAGAATGCGGCGCATAATATTGATGGCTGCATCATGGCCGTCAAACAGGGCCGCAGCCGTTACTATGCGAATTTTATTTTTTGGATCATTTGGCATCAGGATGAATCATTAACAGTAAATGAATGCCACTTACCACTACGAAAATACGTTTTCTTTCAAAAGCTGAATAACGCCTTTACAATAAAAAAATGTTCGTCAACACAAGGTAGTTGAACATTTTAAATCAGCAACCAATCGCTGCTACGCGATTGCTATATATACACAGGGAAATCTATTTTCGATATCAGCTAACAATTGTTTGCTCCATTTTCTTTGTCAACTCATTTTAAAAGTCAGCGCAGCAAAGTCTTCCACGCTTAACGCTTCGGCACGTTTGTCAAAGAGTTCATCCATTAATATTTCTGCCGTAAATAGACTTTTAACTGCATTACGCAACGTTTTTCTACGCTGATTAAAAGCCGTTTTCACCAGTACCTTAAAAGCACGTTCACTTTTTACATGCAACGGTGTGGCTTTGCGTTTAAGTCTTATCACCCCGCTTTGTACTTTCGGCGGCGGGTTAAAACTCTGGTTGCTTACATCAAACAAATATTCCACTTCATAAAACGCCTGTATTAACACACTCAGTACGCCATATACTTTATTGCCTTCCTTTGATGCCGCACGCTGGGCCACTTCCTTTTGAAACATGCCAATAACCACAGGTACCTTATCTTTCCAGTCCAGTACCTTAAATAAAATTTGAGTAGAGATATTGTAGGGGAAATTACCTATTACTGTAAATGGTTCTTCAAACGGTGCCTCCATATCTAAAAAACTCTGGCTGATGATACGATCATTTAAAACTGGGTAGGTTGCTTTCAAATAAGCCGTTTTTTCGTCATCCAGTTCAACAGCTTTGAAATGAATTCCGGATAATTGAATCAGGTGTTTGGTCAAAGCGCCGCCACCTGGCCCCACTTCAAGTAAATTGGTACACTCCTCTTCTTTTAAAGCCGCGATAATTTTTTGAATGATTACTTCATCTTTTAAAAAATGCTGGCCTAACGATTTTTTTATTTTAAACATGAGCGGCGTTACTGTTTTCCTGATAACGCTGTAAAAATACATAATCTGTTATCAACCCGGCACCAAACTATGTATTGTACAATGTTGTACTTTTACAACCTAATTTTTTGCTGATATGATAAATGAAAATAAACCGGTAATCGGCCTGTCTTGTGGTGATATTAATGGAATTGGTTTGGAACTGATTATAAAAACAGTGGGCGATACCCGGTTGCTGGACATTTGCACGCCAGTTATTTTCGCAGGCAATAAGGTATTGAACTTTTACCGAAAGGGGCTTACAGATATTAATTTTAATTTCTCCACCATTAAAGAATTGAGCCGTGTAAATCACAAGCAGGTAAACCTGTTCAATTGCTGGGAAGAGGAAGTAGCGGTTACGCCCGGCCTGCTGAATGAAACCGGCGGTAAATACGCCGTTATTAGCCTGGTAACGGCTGCACAGGCCCTAAAAGAAGGAAAAATTGACGGACTGATTACATCGCCTATTCATAAAAAAAATACTCATTCAGAGGTATTTAATTTTACGGGGCATACACCCTACCTCAAAAATTTGTTTGAAGTACCGGATGTGGTAATGCTGATGGTGGCGGAAAATATGCGGGTGGGATTGGTTACAGAACATGTTGCCATAAAAGACATTGCGCCTTTTATTACCAAAGAAAATATTTTAAGCAAACTGCACATTTTAAATAATTCGCTGAAAAAAGATTTTGGTATAGATAAACCTAAGATTGCGGTACTGGGTTTAAACCCTCATGCCGGTGATGAAGGACTGGTGGGTAAAGAGGAAGAAGAAATAATTAAACCTGCCATTAAGGAAGCAAAGCTCAAAGATGTATTTTGTTTTGGCCCTTATTCTGCAGATGCTTTTTTTGCAAGAGGACAATATGAAAAATTTGATGCTGTATTAGCCATGTACCACGACCAGGGGTTGATCCCTTTTAAATCGCTGGCCCTGGGTGAAGGCATTAATTATACTGCCGGTCTCGAGGGCATTCGTACATCGCCAGACCATGGTGTAGCCTTTGATATTGCCGGTAAAAATAAAGCAGATGAATCATCGTTCAGGGAAGCTATATTTAAATGTATAGATATCATCAATGCAAGAAAAGAACACGCCAACCAATATAAAAATCCATTAAAGAAGATCAGTGCGGCTTTTGTGGCTAATGCGAGAGATGAAAAAATTACAGAGGAATAGTCTTTTCGGTGTCGGATTTTATCAGGCCCCTTGCGACCTCTTGTAGAGATTAACTTATTTTTTGACAGTGTTAAATTCAGGAGGAAATCAGGCATAAAAAAATCAGCCATTAGCCAGAGTTCTTATTTAAACACTTCATCTGAAACACCTTTGTTAATGATGTAAGTACTGAAAGTTATTTCAGCCTTTCCGTTTTTACTTTTTGCTTTTGCTGCCGCAGAGCGGTTATTCTGCGTGCCATCATCAAAATCAAATGTTACGCCTTTAGGCAGTTTATAATCCTTGGTATCAAAAGTGAAAACAATTTTATCAGGCAAACCGTAGCTGGCATATTTTCCATAGCTCATTTCCAGCTGGTAGCTGCCATTGGTTCTGGTAGTAGTTTTGGCCCTTCTGATCACCAGGGCTGCTTCGTCAATGTATACCGTTGACAATACTACATCCGCATTATCATCTTCCGGAAGTAGTTTAATTATCCTTACTGTAGTTTTCCCTATTTTATCTTTTCCCGCATCAATCGCAGTGTATTTTCCTCCGCTTAAAATATTGTTCAGGTTGATGCTCACTGCGCCTTTTGGTACAAACGAAATCCCCTTTTCATTTTTTATTTTCAGCTTATTGGGCTTTTTGAAAAACACTTTTACATCTGCGTCAGGCACTTTCAAAAAAGACACATTGGTCACCATGCGGGCAGTAGCTTCGTAATCATTTACTTTATCAATATTAAATTTCACTTTGGCCAGTAAAGCATTTACGTCCTGTGCTGTAGCAGTAAAAGCGCCAGACATAATCAACAGAACTAAGAGTATTTTCTTTTTACAACGGATCATTTTTATTTTATTTAGGATAAGATATCTTTCTTTCTAAAAACCATTACGGCAATTGTTACCAGAATAAAAATATGGGCTATCAAAATCAATAAACTCTTTCTGATGGCAGGCCAGTTTTCAACACTTCCTTCGATTGTTTTTCCATCTATATCAGTACCAATATAAAAGAAGCCTTTCCAGCCCACCAGGTACGAAGTAAATAAAAATGGTTTTACATTTTTATCAATGATAGGTACATTTATATTGCTGATGATGGTGCACACAATTACAATGCAAACTGTTGCAATGATAGGCCCAATAGAGTTTTCAGCAAAAATGGATAACAGTAAAGACAAGGCTGCTATTACAGTAAGGGCCACCGTAGCATATGCAAAAGCTGCCAGGTAGCGCCATAAAATATCATCTTTTGTAATCAGCAAAATCTGCGATTCGTCTCCTTTGGATCTAAACACCAGCATGTCACCCGTTCCAAAGATAAGCAGGCTGAAAAACAAGGCTGTTACCGCCATCCACAATAGTAAAAAAACAGTGAAAATGGTTGCCGCCGCAAACTTCACCAGTATCAGTTGTGTACGGCTGATGGGTTTGGATATCAGTAACCGGAGCGTTCCCATATTGGCCTCGCCGGATATGGAATCCGCAGCAATTAGTGCGATTAAAATAGGCACCTGAATCAGCAACGTGTTTAATATGATATAACACATAAAGTAGCCGTTGATGGCCTGCACTCTGTCAAAAGTAAATGTATCTTTTACATTTTGAAGCATCAGGTCCATATAACTTTGACCATCTGCTTTAAAGGCAAACTGAAAAATAAATACTATCGCAGCCACGGCGGCAAATGCTATATATGTTCTGGGCCTTTTGGATATTTTAAATAATTCAATTTGCAAAAGTGTCCACATTGCCGGATTGGGTTGTAAGTGATAAAAAATAATTTTCCAGGGAATGGCTTGACTGTGCAGAAAGTAGCTGCACGCCACCTGCCACCAGGAAATTGATTAACTGCGGCACCGTTGTTTTATCCATCATTAACTGCAACCGGCCGTTGTTTTGCAAAAATGGAGCCCAGTCAGATTTACGCAATAATTGTTTGGCCAAAGCATTATTCAACGTCTCAATTTCTACTAAAGTGTGGGCTGGATCAAGTAACTCGCTTACCTTTCCTTCCACCATTTTTTTACCTTTATGCAGTATAATC
>JANYFI010000362.1 GCA_025362765.1 Ferruginibacter sp.
GAACAATGTTAAGTAAAACATATACCAAATATATTCAAAGTTTGCACCACAAAAAATTTAGGGACGCAGATAATGCTTTTATTGCCGAAGGTAGTAAAGTAGTGATGGAATTATTACAATCATCTGTATTTTCATGTGGGCAAATATTAGGCTTACCACCATGGTTGCAGCAAAATGAAATGTTAATTCGTAAAAATTATACTGGCCCGTTACAGGCAATAGAAGATTTTGAACTGGAAAAAATATCGGCGCTCAGCACGCCCAACCAGGTACTGGCCGTATTTAAAAAAGCAAAAAAAACAATAATTGAACCAGCAGGTAAAATAACATTGGTACTTGACGGTATACAGGATCCGGGTAATCTTGGTACCATTATCCGGATTGCAGATTGGTTTGGCGTGGCTACTATCATTTGCTCAGATAATTGCAGCGACATGTACAATCCGAAAGTAGTGCAGAGTACGATGGGTAGTTTGGGCAGGGTAAGCATGCAGTACACTAATATTGCAGGCTGGCTCAAAAATTATCCTGGCATCAGGATATATGGTGCGGCTTTAAACGGGAAAAATGTACGGCAATTAAAAGACATAACGGAAGGGATAATTGTAATAGGAAACGAATCAAAGGGCATTAGCGATGAAGTAATGCAATTGTGTACCGAAAAAATAACCATTCTTAAAACAGGTTATGCAGAGTCATTAAATGCGGCAGTAGCAACAGGTATTATTTTGTCACACATTACGGCATAAAAATAGTTGGAGTCAGTATGTCTTTTGCTGCAAAAAAAATCAACTATCGGCAGGAGCGGAAAATGTATAAGATTTTGCCGTTCGCCCGACCTTGCCATCGGAACGGCCTCAAAATGATGCGCATTTCTTTATAGTCTGCACAAAAAATTGTTAACGATCACCGGAATTGTATGGCTTTTACAGGTTTTATTTTTTTTACCAGCAAAGTGGGTACAATTAACGTGGCAAAACAAATGGCCAGTGTAATAAGGTCAACCAGTACAATCTGCCACCACACTACATCTGCGTGCGCAGCAGCCATGTAATAGGCTTCTTCATCTAATTTTATAAAGCCGGTTTTTTGTTGCAGCCAGCAAATAAGCAAGCCCAAAACAGTGCCGGCAATAATGCCTGTTACGGCTATTAATCCGGTGTTATATAAAAATATTTTTTGTACCATCCAGTCACTTGCACCGATTGCTTTAAGTATGCCAATCATTCGGGTTCTCTCCAGTACGATGATGAGCAAACACGTGATGAGGTTCACAATGGCCACGACCATCATTATGCCCATTAATATCAGTTTTATCCTGTTTTGGAGTGCCAGCCAGTCAAAAATATTGCTGTACATTTCTGTAATGGTTTTGGCGCTCCAGCCCTGCGGCGTTGATTCTTTTATTAAGGTGGCAACGCTGTCAGTTTGAGTGTAATCGTTTAAGTAAACTTCGTAACCGCCTATCTGGCGTGGATTCCAGTCGTTCATCCGGCGGATGAGGTTAATGTCGCACAACCCAAATTGTTTATCGTACTCATCAATGGAAGTTTTAAAGATACCTGCGATTTTTAATTTACGCGGTCGTTTGGTACCATCTTCCTGTATAAAAAAAGATAACAGGGTATCATTTACCTGTACGTTTAGCTGACCGGCGATATAAGAAGAAATATCTATTTCACTGCTGTAGCCACTGTCTGTAAATGAAAGCCATTTGCCTATTTGTAAAAAGGGATTTAACCGGGTATAGTTAAAAGATGAATCAATGCCTTTTAGTAATATACTTTCAATGTCGGAGCCATAGGTTAATATTACCGATTTGGTTGCATACCGTTCAATGGATTTTACCTGCGGTAATTTTTTAACCACCTTTTCAACAGTGTCGTTGGCGAGGATGGGAAACTGCTCGGCAATGCTTACGCGGTTTTCGATGTCTTGCTGTACATGAATATGCCCCCAGAAACTAAAAATTTTATTGCTGATAACGTTTTCAAAACCATTCACAAAACTCAGTGCCACTATCATTACCGCCACACTGATGGCAGTAGCTCCAATGGCCAGCCGGATAATAAAACGGGAAAAGGTATTTTGCCTGTTAAATGCAATTCTATTGGCTATAAAAGCGGATATATTCAAACGCATATTTTTTGCTATCTTTCAAAAGTAAATATTTTAATAACTACATGCGTATATTTAAATTAATCACTGCCGGGCTGTTGTTTTTACTGGTGCAACAATCTTTGCCAGCCCAAACAAATCCGGATGTTGTTTATGATACTGCTATCCATACAGTGAGGTTTCATCAGTATGGCGACCAGCAATCTATGGCGATCTACAAACTGAATAGTGCTGACAAAACAGAGCTTCATTTTGATGATATGGATACCAGGGTAAAAAGCTATTATTATACTTACCAGTTGTGCGATTACAACTGGCAGCCGGTTAATCTTAGTCCGTTTGATTTTATTAAAGGGTTCACGCAACAGCGTATTACCGGGTACAGATTTTCGTCTATAGCCTATACACGGTACATTCACTACCAGGCGGTATTACCGGAAACAAACAGTGTACCCATCCGGAGTGGAAATTACATTGTTAAAGTTTTTTTAGATGGCGATACCACTAAACTTGTTTTTACAAGAGCGTTGCTGGTGCTGGATTCCAGGGCGAGTATATCGGCACAGGTAGTGCAACCGTTTACGCCTGACAGGTTTAATACGCATCAGCATTTAAAGTTTACCGTTAACCTGGAAGGATTAAACACCAGCAATGCCAGCCAGCAGGTGAAGGTAGTGGTGTTGCAAAATAGCCGTTGGGATAAAGCGCAGGGAAATGTACTGCCTACTTTTATAAGAAATAATTCACTTGAATACAGTAATGAAGGCAATTTTGTGTTTGGTGGCGGCAAGGAGTGGCGCTGGCTTGATTTAAGAAGTTTCAGGTTACTGAGCGAAAGGGTTGACAGCGCCAATACCAACAGAACTGACTTATACGTAAAACCGGATGTAGACCGAAGCGGGCAACGGTATGTTTATTATGCAGATTTGGATGGTAAATACATAGTTACAACCTATGAATCGATTAACCCTTACTGGCAGGGAGATTATGCCCATATTCATTTTAGGTATGTGCCGCCAGACAATACACCTTATGCTGGGAAGGACCTGTATTTAATTGGACAGTTAACAGACTATCAGTTAAATGAAAATAACAGGATGCATTTTAACACGGAAAAAGGCATGTATGAAAACGTACAATTTTTAAAACAGGGCTACTATAGTTATGGCTATATGCTTGTTGATAAAAATGATCCTTCCGCAAGGGTTGAGCCGGATGGGAATTATTGGGAAACAGAAAATAGCTATACTGTGCTGGTATACTATAAATCATTCACCGACCAGGCTGACCAGTTAATAGGCGTATCCAATATAAATACCCGTAGCGACCGTGCGGGGTTTAGTTTTTAATTGCTTTCGTATGTAGCTTAGAAACGATGTTATGCTGTGAGCAATATTTTCTGGTTAAAGGTAAACTCCCTTGGGGGTAATTGCTGCAGCCTTCGCTGCGGTAAAGCATATACATGCATAATAAATTCTTTTGCCGGAGAGGAAGTCAAAATAAAATTCACCCTTTTCACGGCTAATATCTCCTGTACGAACATTATTTATTTTTGCCCGTTGCGGCATCCTGTACAATAATGCGTTTGTAAGATGGATCATCATGTCGTCGCCAGGGAATGATCACTTTTGCAACAGATACTTTGCCATTAAATTGCAGCATAACCCTGTGATTGCCCAATGGGCCAGCATTCCAGCTATTATTATTGTCTTTATATTTTGCCTGTTGTGCTATGGTGGAATGTACCAGTATAAACAAAAAAATGTCGTCCAGTATTTTTTAAATGCCCTCTCTAATTTTTGCTGAATATAGGTAATGCTGAGTTGATGTTTAAACTCCCTGCAAAGCTTATATCTGTTAACCGTTCTTGTAAATGGAGGGCGTTTTTGATTTAACAACAGACTCTGGCAAATAGAAAATATTTTTTGTATTTTGTTGAAATAAATTTCTTTTCCCTTTAACCAGTCCGCATTGCGGATAAAAAATTAATTGTATGAATCCTGAAATTTTTCACCACGTTCACTGGCTTACAGTGGTAGTTGCCGCAGTTGCTTATTTTGCTTTGGGTGCCATATGGTATTCAAAAGTGATGTTTGCAAAAAAATGGCTATCGCTTACAAAGATTGACGCCGCCAATCCTGATGCAACAAAAAACATGGGCGTCATTATGGGTGCTTCGTTTTTAATAATCCTGGTAACCAGTATTGGCCTTGCTATACTGGTTGCGTATCTTCATTTGGCAGGCTTTTCCCAGGGTATTAAATTAGGGGCGTTAACCGGCCTTTGTATTGGGGCTTCCAGCATCAGTAATTCTTATCTCTATGAAAAAAGGCCAACGGGATTACATTTTATTAATGGCGGCTACACACTACTGGGTAATATTATTGTAGCTGTTATTCTCTGCACCTGGCAATAAATAAAATAAAAACGCCCCGTTTTTTAACGGGGCGTTTTTACTATAAAAAGTATTATTTATTCTACGATGGATACTTTCAAAATATTGGTAGG
>JANYFI010000397.1 GCA_025362765.1 Ferruginibacter sp.
CAGTTATTTTATCTGATGACTCAATCTTTGTGAACGCCTGATTTAACTGGATTTTCTCAAAAACTCCAACGCTCAATATTTGTAATATTTGGTTCAAGGAATATTTACTATTCAATTCCTTTTTAATGATGGCTATTAAAACATAAACAGAGATAGCAATCCAAATTTGTGTATAAACTGCATTTTTACTGGTTCCATAAAATACCTTGATGCGGAGATTTTGCTTTATCCATTTAAAGAATAATTCTACTTGCCATCGTTGCTTATATAATTTGCAGATAGTGGTTGCTTCCGTTTTAAAATTGTTTGTAATAAACTCATACGTAATATTTGTTTCAGCATCTTTATACTTTATTCTGCGCATTTTATCAGGATAATCTTTTTTAGAATAAAATCCTAACAATGCGATTGTTTGATCACAGATGACACCTGTGCTTCTGTCGGTAACCGCTGAGTAGAGCCGTTTAAATTTCATGTTGTCTTTAGCCCTCGTTATCCATGTAGCAGATTCCAGCGTCATTCTATACAGTCGCTTAAAATCTACATACCCTTTATCCATTACATAGTATGCTCCAGCTTCGACAAGCAAGTGGTCTAATGCGTTCACATCGTGTACAGAGCCCTCTGTAATAAATATCCACGCAGGTATATTGCCATCTAAATCAATTAAAGTATGTGCTTTAATTGCTCCTTTCTTTTTTCTAAATTTAGCCCATGGAAATAAGTTAAGACATAAATCAATTGTAGTGCTATCAAAAGCATAAACAGTAGCATCTAACTCTGATAAAAATTCATTATTCCCTTTATACAACTTGCGTGCGTAGGTAATAAGATACTGAGCATATTCACAATAAATATTCCATTTTGTTTTTTCGTTCCAGTAAGCCAATGTGGATTTAGCTACTTTCGATTTAATGCCACAATGATATAATTTACTGCCAAAGGCTTCTAAACAAGATTCAATATCCCGTAAGCTTTCCCGGTAGGTAAGTTGAGCAAATACCATACACACATATTGTTCCCAACAACTAAACTCCTGGGCCTTATAATTGCCTTTATATTTTTCAATAATCTTATCAAATTGATATTTTGGCATGTACGTTAATATCTGCGACAATAAACTGCGACCCGTAGTCATAGCTTTTGAAGCTAATTGAATTCAAATCGACAAATAATTTATTTGCCTAAGATGACCTATTTATCATACTTTCAGCCAAGTGTCATCGGTCATACTTGGACAGTAGTGAAAAAAATATCTTATAAAAATGATTACCCCATACAGGTTACAATAGAGTTATTGGGCACTACAGAAAATTTTGATTTGATGTTGGTTTATGAGGAAGCATAATTTACAATATTAATTACCCGTTGCAAAATTAGCCCTGGTATTGGCAAGAAGTGAATTAATCATAAGTGACTATAAGGCTTTTCGGTTTGATCCTGGTGTCAAGTAAACCGTTATTAATTATTTTTTTGCATCTTTACAAACAATTACTGCTCATGTACGAATTATTCTTTCAAAATTTCAATAAAAAAGTTCCGCTTACAACCAGTGAAGAAGAGCAGATAAAACGATACCTCACACCAAAAAAGTTACGTAAAAAACAGTACCTCTTGCAGGAAGGGGATGTATGTAAGTCTATTGCATTTATTGAAAAAGGCGCGTTGAAAGCTTATTCAGTTGATGAAAATGGCAATGAACGTATCATACAGTTTGGCGTGGAGGGATGGGTAATATCTGACCTGTATAGTTTTCTTACCAGCGAACCTGCTACTTACAATATTGATGCGATTGAAGATGCTGAACTCATGTTGATAAGCAAATCTGCACACGAAGCATTATTACAGCACCTGCCAAAATATGAAACCTTTACAAGGCTGAATATTACAGGAGCCTATCTTGCCATGCAAAGAAGATTGACTTCAATTATCAGTTCTTCATTGGAGGAACGATATGTAAATTTTACTACACTCTATCCGGAGATTGTTCAACGGGTACCCCAACACATGATAGCTTCCTACATGGGCCTTACCCCTGAAACATTGAGCCGTGTTCGTCAAAAAATGATCCGCAAATAATGTAGGTGCAGCATCTTTCTTTTTTCATTGATTTTTATCAATGTAATTTCTTGCGCATACGCAATGGAGTGAAGCTTACTCTGAGCGTAGCTTTGTGTAATCAAATTAAAGATTATGCATACAAAACAAACCATAGCAATTATAGGAGCCACCGGAAATATGGGCGCTGCTATATCCAAATCAATTTCAAAAGGAAATTACCGATTGCTTTTAAAAGGAAATGAAGCAGCCGCTTTGGAGAAATTAGTAAATGAAATAAAAAGCAAAAATCCCAATGCCGATGTGGAAGCTGCCGTTTGCCCTACAGAAGCCAGTTGGGAAGCTGATATTATTATCCTGGCTGTTCCATTTGAAGCGGAAAAAGAAATAGCGGCAAAGATCAAAGAAGTAGCCAATCAAAAAATTGTAATCAGCATTACCAATCCTTTAAACGAAACATACAATGGGCTGGTAACAGCAGCAGATTCAAGCGCAGCAGAAGAG
>JANYFI010000422.1 GCA_025362765.1 Ferruginibacter sp.
GATAGTAGCTGATCAGGTGTTTTTAAAGTGCAGACAATAATAACAATCCCGATCTTTGTAAATCGGGATGTAAGTTTTTCAGAAACACTTACTGATAATTTGTAATAAACAGTGTGATAAAAATGGAAGAAAATAAATTCAGGAGCAGCAATTGGTTTGGCCGTAAAGGCAAGGATGGTTTTATATATCGTGCCTGGATGAAGAACCAGGGTATTCCACCGGATATGTTTGATGGTCGCCCTGTGATTGGTATATGCAATACCTGGAGTGAATTAACGCCCTGCAACGGACATTTTCGGGACCTGGCCGAATCGGTAAAAAAAGGGGTGTTGGAAGCAGGTGGTTTTCCGGTAGAGTTTCCGGTAATGTCGCTGGGTGAAACATTGATAAAACCAACGGCCATGCTGTATCGCAATCTGGTAAGTATGGATGTGGAAGAATCCATCAGGGCTAACCCTGTCGATGGAGTGGTGTTATTATGTGGTTGCGATAAAACAACGCCATCCCTGGTGATGGGCGCCTGCAGCGTTAATATACCTACCTTGGTGATTTCGGGCGGGCCCATGTTAAAAGGTCATTGGAATGGAAAAGATATCGGCACTTCTGATATCTGGCGTTTTGACGCCGCACATAAACTGGGGCAGATAAGCGACGAAGCGTTTGTGGAATCAGAAGCCTGTATGGCCCGTACTCAGGGGCATTGCGCCGTGATGGGCACCGCTTCCACCATGGCGGTGATGGTGGAGGCGCTGGGACTATCCCTGCCCAACAATGCCAGTATACCCGCTGCAGATGCCCGGCGAAAAGTATTGTCACAATTGTCCGGACGGCGCATTGTTGAAATGGTAAAGGAAGATGTAACACTCTCAAAAATTCTTACCCGTAAAGCATTTGAAAATGCCATCATGGTAAATGCAGCTATCGGCGGCTCTACTAATTTTGTAATTCATTTATTGGCCATTGCAGGAAGAATCGGGGTGGATTTAAACATACAGGATTTTGATCAGTATTCACAAGGCATTCCCTTGCTCGCCAACATTCAACCATCAGGAGAAAATTATATGGAAGACCTGTATTATTCCGGTGGTTTACCGGCGTTAATAAAAGAGATGGAGGGCATCATTCACAAAGACGTGCTTACTGTGAATGGTAAAACGATGGGTGAAAATTGCAGCAAAGCCGTTGTATATGATCGAAACATCATTAGCACCATGCAGGATCCCTTTAAACCTGAATCGGGCATCGTAGTAGTGAAAGGAAACCTTGCTCCTAACGGTGCGGTGATAAAACCATCTGCGGCCAGCCCTGAACTGTTAAAGCATTCGGGTAAAGCGGTAGTATTTGAAAATATTGAAGACTACCATGCACGCATTGATGAACCAACGCTGAACATTGACGCCACGAGCATTATGGTGCTTAAAAATGTTGGTCCGATAGGATATCCGGGTATGGCGGAAGTGGGCAACATGACGCTCCCTAAAAAATTACTGGAAGCAGGTGTTACCGACATGGTACGCATTTCAGATGGCCGCATGAGTGGTACCGGCTTTGGAACAGTGGTGCTGCATGTATCGCCTGAAGCCGCTGCCGGAGGCGTGTTTGGCCTGGTAGAAAATGGAGATATCATTCATTTGGATGCGCATAACAGATCATTGCAACTTGAAGTTTCGGAAGAAGAACTTGCACTCAGAAGAACCGCATGGATGCAAAAAGAAACCATTCAGTCGCGTGGCTACGTACACTTATACCAAATGCATGTGGAGCAGGCCCATCTTGGTGCAGACATGGATTTTCTAAAAGGAGGATCGGGGAGTAAGGTTACCCGGGATTCGCATTGAAGACGGTTATGAGTTTTGTTAATCACTTTGAAATTAAAAATTAAGAATTTTTTCGGATTGTTAAGTATGCCCTTTTCAATTACAATTCATATTATAGTGACGTACAGTCAAACTATATTAGGGATGTACAACTCATAACTCTTTTCTTCTTTTCCAAAGTATCATCACGTAAAAAGGAAGTCCGGCCATTAACAATATAAATCCCCAATAAACAGTTTCCTGGCCGGAGCCAGCGATGGCCCATAAAGAAAACAAAAACGCAAGGGAAGATAGCAGGATGGTACCGGCCCAGTGGTTATTCGGCCGTGCCGTTTTTCTTTGAAATTTAATCAGTACATATGCTGCGGTTGAAAAAAGGTAAGGTATCAGTACGGTAATGGTGGTGAGTAAAATCAAAAATTTAAACTGCTCAACCAGTCCCTTTGTATAATTCATCATCATTAAAAAGCTCACCAATATACTACCAATTACAATTCCCAAAACGGGAACGCCTTTTGAACTTACCTTAGCAAATACCGCCGGAAATAATTTATCTTTTGATATCGCATAGGGTGTTTGACCCTGTATCAGTATCCATCCATTCAATGCACCAAATGCCGCAATGGCAACGCCTGCGCTTACCCAGTAGCGTGCACTGCTGCCCCACATTAAAACTGCTGCATCTGCAAATGGCGTCACCGATTTCGACAGTTCATTGGATGGGATCATACCCATAACACTTACTGTGCTGAGGATATAAATAATGGCTGCCAAACCTGTGCCCAGCATAGTGGCACGTGAAATAGTTTTTTCAGGTTTAGCCACGCTGCCCGACGGAATGGTGGCACATTCCAGCCCTAGAAAAGCGAAAAATGTAAAAGCGGTGGTGGCGGTAATGGCATTAAAATCAGGTGTACCACTCGTATTAAAGGGTAAAAAATATTTCAACTTCATAAAAAATAATCCGCCGATAGCAACTATTACCAACGGAATAATTTTAAGAATTGTAGTGACCAACTGAACAATGCCAGAAGCAACAATACCCAGCGTATTGATCCAGGTAAGTATCCAGATAACTCCTAAACCTGTAAGGATGGCAGCCAGCGGACTGATAGCAAGCACAGGGAAAAAAGTACTGAGTGCGCTTACCAATGAAACTGCAATGGCTGCATTGGTGCACCAGATGGAAATCCAGTAACCCCATGCCACCAAAAAACCCGCAAAATCTCCCAGGCCTTCGCGTGAGTACGCATAAGGGCCGCCATCAGCCTGTGGCATTAACTTGCTCAGATTGCTGAAAACTTTGGCCAGCAAAAATGCACCGATAGTGGCGCATACCCATCCAACTAAACTAATGCTGCCATAAGCCGCAAGAGTAGCAGGCATTAAAAAAACACCCGCGCCAATCATGTTACCAACAACAAGCGAAGTACTTGTCCATAAACCTAATTTATTTTTTTGCGGCGATTCTTGGAACATACCTGGTTTGGCTTTATTTTGTTTGTGGAAGATACAATTTTATAAGTACCTGCGGACGCTTATTCCATCAATGAACAAATTATTGCAGTAATATTTTTGGGTAAATCTGTTCATGCATGGCATGCATAAAAAAGTTTTTTTGCTTAAAATGTGCGAAAAAATTTTCGACCTCGCATAAGATAGAGTGCCTCCAGTGTTCTATTCTCCCAAACCTGCAATAATACTCTTTTTAGCAAGGCAGCTTTAAAATGTGATGAAAAAAAGCAAAGCAATAAGTTGTAAGCATGATAGTGCACTAAAATAAGTAAAGGGTGGTTCCAAAAATTCATCAGGAATACGATAAATACTGCATGATTTTTGAGTACAAGAAAAAAAAGTTATGACCAAAACTCAAGCAGTTTTTTTTGACGAGCAGTTTAAGTTAGAACGCATAAGTAAGTTAGGCGATCCATTATAGAAGCTAACTGCTGCGATTGATTTGGAGTTGTTCCGTTACACTTTAGACAAGCATTTGGAAAAAGAGGCGAAAGGACCCGGAGGCCGCCCCACCTATGATTATGTATTGATGTTTAAAGTTTTGACACTGCAGGAGTATTTTGGATTAAGTGACGAACAGATGGCGTTTCAGCTAACAGACCGTTTTAGTTTCATGCGCTTTCTTGGGTTGCACAGTTATAACAAAGTTCCAGACAGCAATACCACTATTGTAGAAGTGCCCATACAACGCAATAGCCGTGATGATAATAAAGAAATAAAAGAAGGCAACATACCAGAAGACTGGAGCGAAAAAAAACAGTCTCATAAGGATACCGATGCACGCTGGACAAGAAAAAATAACGAAGATTATTTTGGCTGCAAAAATCATATCAAGGTAGATAGTAAAAAGAAATTTATAGATAACTATTGTGTAACAGAGGCGAGTGTACATGACAGTATAGGAGCTGTTGATTTGTTAGATAAAAAAGACAAGGGCCAGCCTTTACCTGCTGACAGTGCCTACACAGGTGAAGCTTTCGGCAAAGCAGTGAACAAAGTGAAAATGATAAATAAGATTCATGAAAAAGGCTATCGCAACAATCCATTAAGCGAACAGCCAATAAAAAGAAACAATAAAAAAAGTAAGATCCGGGTAAGAGTAGAACATGTGTTTGGGTTCATGCATCAAACAACAGGAGTTTTACTGATAAGAACAATTGGCAAAACAAGAGGGGCAATTAAAATCGGGCTGATGAACCTGAGCTATAATTTATTCAGATACCCATTGTACAATAAACCTTCGTGGGCGAAGTGTGCCCGGTAATGCCGAAAGGCATCAAAAACCGCCCGAAGCAGCGGAAAAATAAATAAAAAATGGCTAAAAATCCATTCAATAAACCTTAAAAACAAAATCAAACAGCCCGATTTATTATGTTTTCAGAATCATGAAAATATTATCCGGAAAACATAGTTTTTGGAACAACCCTAAAGTAAATTTTATCTGCGGTAGTGAATTTACTGTGGAGGCCTTTTATATGAAATCCGTATTATGGTAAAACGGGATATCTATCAGTTGAATGACAGGATATAATATCCTGAGCCAAATCTAATAAAAAAAGATAGTTTTGGCTCAGGATGTAAATACTATCTGGAGCCAAATCTAATAAAAATATGTACTTTTGGCTCACGATAAATTAATTTAAATGTATGAATATCATAGGAAGAGATGAGGAAAGGGCTTTGTTGGATGAGGTTTTGGTAAATCCGGCAGCTGATTTGGTAGCTGTATTTGGCCGCAGGAGAATTGGTAAAACTTTTCTAATACGCAACTATTTGCAAAAGCATATTTTATTTGAATATTCTGGTATTCACAATGTAGACACTGCTGTACAATTAAGTGGTTACTGCCAGGCAATAACAAGGCAGTTGAATAATGATATTGATTTGCCGACACCTGCTGGCTGGTTCGCTGCTTTTGAATTAACGGCAAAACTGATGCAGAAAAAATTACGCCGAAAA
>JANYFI010000430.1 GCA_025362765.1 Ferruginibacter sp.
GTAGGTGCCTGCAGGTTACTTTTAAAAGGGATATTGTAATTGTTCTGCACAAAATAACTTTGATTGGGTACGCCATGCACCCAGGTTTCGCCAAACATGGTAATTTTTGGATACTCATCTTCCAGAGCTTTGTTACAACGGTTCATAAATTCCAGATCGTTATAAGCATAGGTGTCGATACGCCAGCCGTCAATCCCAAATTCTTCTACCGTCCACAATGCATGCTGAATTAAAAAATTGGCCACGTAAGGGTTGTTTTGGTTCAGGTCTGGCATTTGCTTTGCAAACGATCCATCCGTCATTTTCTTCTTTTCCATCGCTGCGGCATACGGATCAAACAATACCTGGTCTTTAAAATTGGTGTTAGTGTAAGAAGGCCATTGATTTAACCAGTCTTTTGAAGGCAAATCCTGCACCGTAAAATGATACAATCCAACATGATTGTACACGGCATCCTGGATGATTTTCATTCCCCGTTCGTGTGCGGAATCAATCAATTGTTGATAGGCTTTCTCCCCTCCCAGTCTTGGATCAATTTTATAATGATTGGTAAATGCATAGCCATGTTCGGTTCTGTTGGGCATATCGTTTTCAATCACCGGGTTTAGCCACAACGTGGTTACGCCTAATTGCTGCAGGTATCCCAGGTGATTGGTAATGCCCTGTAAATCGCCGCCATGGCGGTTAAACACGGTATCCCTGTTCAGCGACTGGTCACGCATACCTGCCACACGGTCGTTTGATGGATCGCCGTTGCTAAACCTGTCGGGCATAATCAGGTATATAAAATCAGCGGAAGTTACACCCTGTGCAAAGGCCGATCCTCTACCCTCCCGCTTTGGCTTTAGTTCAAAATCAATTGTAAAAGGATTATTTTCCCTGTTTACTTTAATTTTCACAACGCCAGGCTTTGCCGAAGGTGAAATCAGCAGGTCTAAAAAAACATAGTTGGCGTTGTCAACCTTATTTATTTTTTCCAGTTTAACGCCGGGATAAACAATTGTGAAACCATCCCTTGCATTGGCAATACTGTCGCCATGAATCATAATCTGCACTTTGTTCCATTTCATTCCCGTCCACCAGTTGTTGGGGTAACAATGGTAACTGCTTTGTTGCGCAGCACCATACAGGGCGAAGCATATGCAGATACTGAGTAAAAAAAACTTTTTCATCAATTATTTTAATTTTATTCGCAAGGTTAACATTGCAGCAACAATCATCAGGCATCCTCCCAATACCAGTGTGTAAATGGCGTTGCCGTTAAACAAGTGTTTGGTAAAAAAGCCTAACAGTGTTGCAGCCAGTATTTGAGGTATCACAATAAAAAAATTAAAAATACCCATGTAAACGCCCATTTTATTAGACGGCAAGGTTGCCGTTAACATGGAGTAAGGCATCGACAAAATGCTTGACCAGGCCAGCCCTACACCCGCCATGCTAAGGATCAGCAGGTATTTATCTTTAAACAGGTAAAAAGAAATCAATCCCAGACCACCTGCCACCAAACAAATTAAATGCGTCATCGGGCGACCCGTTTTCTTTGCCAATATTGGTAACAGAAACGCAAACAAAGCGGAAAAGCCATTGTAAAAACCGAAAAGCACCCCAACCCAGTTGCCAATATCGTTATAAGCTTTTGAAGAAGTATCTGTAGTATTGGCGATATTCTGCGCCAGGCCAGGCGTAGCATAAATCCACATGGCGAATAATGCAAACCAGGTGAAGAACTGCACTACTGCCAGTTGCTTCATTGTATCGGACATATTGTATAAGTCATTTACAACTTCTACCAACCCGTTTTTATTTTTGCCAGCCCAGATAAAACCCGCAATCAATTGTACTAACCCAAATGCGGCAATCCCCAACGTTAGTACATACAACTCTTTTTCCAGCGGTATTTCAACATGGGTGATGTTATAGTAATACAACAAAAGACTCAATACAGCTCCTGAAATTAACCAGGTTAATCCTTTTACATAAAATGATTTTACAGAAGTAGTAATTGAGGAATGATCTACCTGCTGCTGTTCGGCAGTTTCAAAACTCTTTAACTCGGCGGGAGAATATTCTTTGGTGGTGAAAACCGTATAAGCAACTGAT